>NZ_JJQY01000127.1:0-31535 GCF_000979295.1 Methanosarcina sp. 1.H.T.1A.1
GGAATTAGAGGAACAGGGAATTAGAGGAACAGGGAATTAGAGGAACAGGGAATTAGAGGAACGGATAGAATAGGAACTGAAAGTACAGGAACAGATAAAAAATAGACTTTTTAGTCAAGATATTTCTCCTTAAACTCCGAGATCTGCTTGCTGCTTCCCACAAATGCAACTATGTCTCCTGCCCGGAGTACCGTCTGTTTATTAATAGTAATAGTAACAAGGCCTCCACGCTCAATGCCTATTACAGTGCACCCGATCTTTTTTTCGAGGTCCAGGTCTTCTATTGATTTTCTGTCAAAAAAAGAGCCTTTCTCAATATGGTACTTTTCAATTTCTATGCCTTCGTAAAGCATTATATCTTCATCGATCCTGCAGACTTTTCCAATACAATTTGCGCTCATTTTGGCCAGCATCTGTCCTGCAACTATGGAAAGAGACCCAACATAGTCCGCTCCTGCCTTATAGATCTTATCGATTGATTTTACGGAGTTCGCTCTTGCCACAATTGTAGCTTCTGGGTTGAGTCCCCTGGAAATCAGGGTTGCGAAAATAACATTGGTATCATCATTCAGGGCTACAAACACAAAAGATGCAGTTTTTACTCCAACTGCGATCAGGACCTCCTCATCCGCCCCGTTGCCCACAAGATGTTCAAACTCCACATTCTCAAAAACTTTTTCATTGGAGTCCACAACTACAAAACGGAACAGTCCTCCGGAGAGTTCACTCACAATGCTCTTTCCAACGTCTCCGTATCCGAGTACCACCAGATGCCCTTTTGACTCCATTATTAATCCCTCATCTATTGAATTTATGATGCCTATTAAAGCTGTATACTTCAGGCTGGCAATCAATGAGTAAGTTTCTTCAGTTTTGAGAGCTCCTCAGGCGTTCCCACAGCCAGCAGGACAGAATTGCCCCGGATGATATCATCTTCTTTAAGGTTAAAAGAGAGGGCTCCGCTTTTCCAGATTCCAACGATTCTTGCATCAGTCAGCCGCTGGCTGGAAACTTCTTTAAGGGTCTTGCCTATAAGAGGGCTCTTGAGGTAGATCGGGAATTCCGTAACGTGCACTCCTTTGAAAATTTCAGTCGTCCCTGTCACCCTGCTTACAAGCCTGTCCATTGCTTTCCTTCCGATAAACTGCCCGAATATCGATTTCGGAGAAACAACCGTGTCTGCACCTGCGTATTTCAGGTATTTTGAATTGGACCTATCCTCAACGATGGCAATAATATTGAGGTGCTGGAACTCCCGAGCGGTTAGCACGATGTTTGCATTTCTTTCATCGGACTTGTTGGCAATAAGGATCCTGGCTTTTTCAATACCTGCATTCGTAAGTGCCTGCCTGTCACTTGGAGTCCCGAAAATGCAGGGGATATCCCTGTAAACAAGTTCTTTGATTATTTCTTCCTCATCCTCAATTATTATAAACGTTATCTCCTGCTCTTCCAATTCATCAATAAGGGTTTCTACCAGCTGGTTGTATCCACAGATGATGATATGCTCTTTCATGCTGGAAGGAACTTTCCTGGGCATCCTGAACTTGATCACCCTGTCCATCCAGGGAGCAATAACATAAGTTGCAAGAAAACCTGAAATCAGAATAATTCCCATGACCTGTACGACTATGGAAAAGATTCTTCCCGAAAGCGAGGCGAAGACCACATCGCCGTACCCTACCGTTGCAATGGTAGTTGTAGCCCAGTAGATAGCTGTGATAGCGTTTGCATTTTCGGGCTGGTTCTCAAGAATCATAAGATATTTGAAAAGCAGAATATAGATGGAAAGCAAGAGCAAAGCTGCAAGTTTATATGCAAGGTTGGGCCTTTTGCGCATTATTTTTCGAAACTTTGATCTGCGACTCGTCTTTTTTCTACCCGAAGAAAACATTTTTAGCGCCCTGCCTTAGTTCTTCTGCTGAACTAGGTCAAAATACCTTATAATCTTTATTAATATCTCTATGTGTTCATAGAATTTAGCTTGAAGGTTCCTTGAGAACTTATTCTCGCCCGAGTTTCGCTTCGGCACCCGAGTTTCGCTTCGGCACCCGAGTTTCGCTTCGGCACCCGAGTTTCGCTTCGGCACCCGAGTTTCGCTTCGGGAGCACGAGGTCCTTTTCGCTGCGCTCAAGAGGACCAAGCTACAAAATTACAGGCTGTATTTCTCTAATTGCGCCTCGGGATCACAGTAAATTGAAGATTTACGCAGTCCTTTTCGGCAGAGTTGCGGCTCTGCAGTACGCAGTCCTTTTCGCTGCGCTCAAGAGGACTAATTTATGGGTTTTAGCGGTTATTTTTGGTCAAGAGGACTAAAGGAGATTAAATAAAAAATTTTAACCCATAAAACATCATTATATGTATTAAGTCGTTCTTTTCACGCTCGAAGCAAGAGAGCAGTATTTCAAAGAAAAAAAGAGAAGTAGGCCCAAAAGTAAAAACAGTGTCCGAAAAAGGACTCATTGTCTATTTTTTTTTGAAAGCCCCTCCTCCAAACTGGCGGAGGTGCTTATGTTTACCTGTAAATTAAAGAGCTGCTTCCTGTGTCAAGGAAAGTATTCTTTCAGCCAGGGGGTATTTCTCAATGTATTTTTTCTCTAATTGCGGTGTCGTTTTGTCGGGAGTTTTTTATCTGGCTGACGGGTGGGCAAAATTCCTTGCCGCGCAGGGAGAGAAAAACAAAAGATCCAGTCTGAGTCTGGATATTCTGAATAATAGCAACTGGTTAATCAGGGACCACCAGAATTAAAAAAAGCCAGAAAACGGGAAGAGATTTTAACTTCCCGGCTTTCCAGCAGATTTCCGAATTGATGGAATTAATTTCGATGCTGTTCTCTGTTTTAGCTGTTCAGATCCACTGGCCTATGAAAGGCCCGAATATCATGAAGAGGAATGATAACAGGATCAACATCGAAAGACTTGCTGTGATCGAATTTGAGACCCTTTCCGAGACTGCTTCGTTCCGTGTAAACCTGTATACGAGAGAGTAGCTATAGTCTCTGAATACATGCCCACCATCAAGAGGCACTGCAGGCAGGCAGTTGAACAGGCCCACATAAAAGTTCAGCCAGCCAATCCAGAGCAGGGAATTTGCAATCCAGAAAATTCCGACTCCCAGGGGCTCTGCCCATCCAACCGGATGGTAGAACTGAGCGATTGTGCCTGAAAAGCCGCGGAATCCCTCACCTGCAAATCCGTATATCGGAAGCCCGAAAAGGATAATCCAGCCTACTGGTTCGTCCAGAAGGGAAGGGATCTGCTTTAGCGCTTCAAGATAGAATTTTGCCTGGGGCATCCAGATGGAAATTCCGAGCATCTGGCATTCCAGGTTTCCTTCATTCCCATACATCACTCCAAGGAAGCCACTTTCACCATTCGAGGGGTGAGGAGCCAGCTTGACCTCAAAGATAGCGGTGCCGTTTTCGGTAAGGGTACCAGTATAATTTGCAGAGGGCATCGTCTCTACCTTTACAGTCTGGTTTGCCCTTGTCCCTTCCATAAAGTCAATGAAACTTGCAATGCTTCGCATTCTTGTATCGTTAATCCGAAGCATTGTCATTCCGGTCTCGATTCCCGCAGCCTCCGCAGGACTTCCTTCTACAATCCCTCCTATAGGCACTCCACTGAAACATTTCTCCGGAGAAGAAGGAACTTTTAACTCATAGACTGAAACGACACTGTCTTTTGAGGCATGGATGCGCAAAGAGTCTCCGGGTTCAACTGTCTCGAGATAGGAGAGAAGGTCCATGCCTGTGGTTATGTTTGTGTCATTAACCTGCGTGATTACCATGTCATTTTGAAGCCCTGCAAGCTGAGCTGGAGAATTTTCGTTTACGCCTACGATCATTGCATCACTGAGAGGAGCAATTGCCCCCAGCACAGGCCCGAAAAAGAGCAGTAGAGCTACAAAAGCAACGCAGAAATTAGCCATAACTCCGGCAGCAAGGATACGGGCTCTCTGGTTTCTTGTGGCAATTACTGCTGGTGCAGGATTTGTTTCTTTGTGCCTGGAAACATCTATTTCCTCGTTTTGTTCCTCTTTTAGCTTTTGTTCTTCTTTTTCTCTCTGCTCCCACTCTTTGATTTCCTCAATCGTCGCCGTTAGTGGCAGCTCTTTTTTTACTTCATCTTTCTTGCCAAAGAGCTGTTCATCATCAGGTTCTGCAAAACCCCCTATCGGGACAAGGGCAAACAGGATTCCCATGGATTTGACTCTGATCCCTTCAACCCTGCACAGAATTGCATGGGAAAACTCGTGCACTACAAGAGTAACTACGAGGGCAATCACTCCCCAGGTAAAGGGAATAAACTCATTTACACCCGGAATCAGCAGGATATTCCTGGGAGCATTGTACTTTCCCGGTTCCGGAACTGTATTGTTCAGAAACGAGGTATAAAGCGCAAGGTCCGAAATAGCAATGACCAGGAACATGGCAATCATGCCTGCAAACATCATCAGGATTCCAATGTTTGCGAAAACCCTCCAGTAACGTCTCGGGCGGGCAAGAATATCCAGTAGTTTAAGACCCTTTGTTGTCCTGATCATGAGGATCGGAAGAGGCCCGAAAGTGCTTATATTATACTTCTCCAGAATACCCTTTCTATCAAGAAAGGAAATAAGGAACCAGTACATTAAAAAAATACCAAGTGCAATGCTTGTGCCACTCAAGGAAATTCTCCAAAATAATTAAGCTGAACCATTTATAAGCTTTGAATTGTGAATGTTAATCGTTTAATATTGACGATTAACTGTTGATAGATTATAACTGTATATAGAACATGCCTTCAATAAAGAAGTTAGCGCCAGCAACCTTTGAATGCAGTTCATAAATCCCGGGCTATCATTTTAAGCAATAGTCAGGGGAAATGCATACATTCAATTAATTAATGCTGTTAAACCCGGTTGTCTATCTTATTATAAAAACGTTTTAGTTCGTCTTTACATAGCATGAGATCCAATTTCTTAATAACACCTTTTTTGAAAATGCCTGTCTCGAAAAATGCACAAAATAATACATCCTAATTATATAAGAACCCCTATGGAATTACAGCTTTCAGTTTGCCGGAAAGGTAATTTTAAAGGTAATTTTTATGGTCAAAGGCAATAGATAATAATTGCACGAATAATAATATTCAGTATATCCAGCATATTTGTGGTTATAATAACTTTGTATGAGGTGCCTGTTACATGCTTGGGATCGTATACATCACTGTCGGAGATATGAAGAATGCATCAGAAATCGCAAGAGAGCTGGTTTCAAGAAGGCTTGCAGCCTGCGTAAACATGTTTCCTGTATCTTCAATCTACAGATGGAACGAAAATATAGAGAAGCAGAATGAGATCGCAATGCTTGTTAAAACTGACTCTTCACGCCTTGATGAAATAATCAAAGTCGTGAAAACCCTTCATACGTACGACCTGCCTGCCATCGAATTCTGGGGAATTGAAGGAGAACAGGAGTACCTCGACTGGGTCCATGTAAACAGTTCGTGAGGGAAACCTGAAGGTCTCAAAACTTGAAGCCGGAAGCCGGAAAGTCTGAAACCGGAAATGAGATGAAAATATCTGCAAAACATCCCCCAGACTCAAAAATTAGCAGGATTAGTCTATTTACAGGATTAGCTTTATATGTTAGTTGTAACTTTACCTATTTGGATTCCGAAAAGCGCGGGAGTAACCAAGCGGTCAACGGTGGCAGACTCAAGATCTGTTCGTGCAGACGTTCAGGGGTTCGAATCCCTTCTCCCGCACCAAACTCATTATGATTTTCTCATTTTCTACTAAGTTCTATTAAGTTCTATTTTGCTTATTTTCTATTAAGTTCTATTTTGCTTAATTTCTCTAATCCTATCTCATTGGTCATCGGTTAAGGAATTTTTTTGCCCTATCACTATCGATTTTGAATCAGGAGCCTGCCTTGAATTTTGGCCTATTTACATGAAATCGATATCCTGTTCCAGCCCATAAATTGATACAATTTTGGAAAACTGTTGAGGAAGTGGAGGCAATTTATCACGATTCTTCACTTAACCGAAGACGCATGAATCCTATTTACATTTCGTCTGAGTTGCGGCAAGAAGCCAGGCCAAAGGTAATGGGTTTGGGCCTATTTTCACAGGATTTCTTGCATTCGAATCATACCTCTTACATCCGCTTTTTTGGTTCTTCACTGTTTCTAGTGGATAATTTACACAATTTCCAAAATATAGAAGGAACATACATAAATTTAGAAACATTTATCGGTATAAATCACATTCAAAGAAGGAGCCAGCCTCAGCATTTCAATCCAGGAAAAGAAGGATAAAAATGAATTTCAATGGGTAAAAAACATTCAACGGGTAAAGACATATGAATAATAACCAGACCCCGGAGCAGCAAGCCAGAGATGCCATCGATAGAAAATTATATGATTCTGGCTGGATAGTGCAGGAAAAGAGCAGGATCGACTGGAGTGCCTCCAGAGGCATTGCAGTTAAGGAATATCTGACCGATGTGGGGCCGGCTGATTATGTACTCTTTGTTGACAAAAGGCCCGTTGGAATCATTGAGGCGAAAAGGGACGAAGAAGGCCACCGGTTAACCGTTGTTGAGGAACAATCAGCCGAGTATGCTGCAAGCAAGCTAAAGTACCTGAACAATGACCCGCTTCCTTTTGTGTACGAGAGCACAGGGGCACTTACACGCTTCACAGACTTCCGTGACCCGAAGCCAAGGTCAAAACCTGTTTTTTCTTTTCTGCGGCCTGAGACTTTTGAGGAATGGCTCAGAAAGAAGCCTTTGAGGGAAAGGTTACTTGAGATACCTGAATTGCCAACCGAAAGGTTACGGGACTGCCAGATAACAGCGATTTCAAATCTTGAAAAATCCTTTAAGGACAACCGCCCGAGGGCTCTGGTCCAGATGGCAACCGGTTCCGGAAAGACCTATACTGCCATAACCTTCATCTACCGGTTACTAAAATTTGCGGATGCCAGAAAAGTGCTCTTCCTTGTTGATACCAGGAACCTTGGCGAACAGGCAGAGCAGGAATTCATGGCTTATGTGCCCAATGATGATAACCACAAATTTACCGAGCTGTACAACGTGCAGCGCTTACGTTCCAGTTATATCTCCTCGGACAGCCAGGTGTGCATTTCCACAATTCAACGGCTTTACTCCATTCTGAAGGGCGAGGAGCTGGACGAAAAAATAGAGGAAGAAAACCCTGCCGAGAGGGGCTGGCAGCCAAAGGAACCGCTTCCTGTGGTGTATAATGAGAAGATTCCCATTGAAGAGTTTGATTTTGTAGTCATCGACGAGTGCCACCGCTCCATTTACAACCTGTGGCAGCAGGTGCTGGACTATTTCGATGCTTTTTTGATAGGCCTGACAGCAACACCTGATAAACGCACTTTCGGGTTTTTCAATGAGAATGTGGTGAGCGAGTACAGCCATGAAGAAGCTGTGGCAGACGGCGTGAATGTCGGTTATGATGTGTACACCATCGAGACCGAAATCAGCAAAAATGGGGCAAAGATAGCTGCGCGGGAGTTTGTGGACAAGCGGGAGAAACTTACCCGTAAAAAACGCTGGGAACAGCTGGACGAAGATTTCACCTACACTTCCAAAAAGCTGGACAGGGACGTGGTCAACCCCAGCCAGATCCGAAATGTGATCCGGACATTTAAAGAGAAGCTGCCTGAGATCTTCCCGGGCAGAGAGGAAGTTCCAAAAACCCTGATCTTTGCCAAGAACGACAGCCATGCCGATGATATTATCAATATAGTGCGGGAAGAATTCAACGAAGGGAATGCCTTTTGCAAGAAAGTGACCTACAAAGCAGAAGAAGACCCAAAATCAATATTGTCAGATTTTCGCAACGGTCCCCGCCTCAGAATCGCGGTTACAGTGGACATGATTGCCACGGGCACGGATGTCAAGCCGCTGGAATGCCTGCTCTTTATGAGGGATGTAAAGAGCCGTAATTATTTTGAGCAAATGAAAGGGCGAGGTACACGAACTCTGGGCTATGATGACCTTGTAAGGGTAACAGGATCGGCTGTTTCGGCCAAGACCCATTTTGTAATTGTGGATGCCGTGGGCGTTACAAAGACCCTGAAAACTGACAGCCGGCCTCTGGAACGCAAGAGGAATACTTCACTGAAAGACCTGCTGGCAGCAGTAACCTTTGGCGCACAGGACGAAGACCTTTACGTTTCCCTGGCTTCCCGCCTGGCAAGGCTGAACAGGCAGATAAGCGAGGATGAAAGAGCTACTTTTGCTGAGAAGGCTAACGGAAAAACTATCAATCAGACTGTGAAGGACCTGCTCAGTGCATATAACCCTGATATCATTGATTCCGGAGCTTCTGAGATTAAACAACGCCAGCCGGAAATTCAGGAAGCCGATGCAAAGAAAAAGGCACAGGAAAATCTGATTGATGTTGCCAGGTCCACTTTTTCCGGCGAGCTGAACGAATACATCGAAAATGTCCGCAGAGTCCATGAGCAGATAATCGATACCGTGAACATCGATACCCTTAACAGAGCCGAATGGGACAAAGACGCTGTAGTAAAGGCGGATGAGCTGGTCAATGATTTTAAAGCATATATGGAAGCTAACAAAGGCGAGATCACAGCCCTGAGAATTTTCTACAACCAGCCCTACCAGCGCAGGGAAGTCACCTTTACGATGATAAAAGAAGTGCTGGACAAACTGAAACTGGAAAAGCCCTATTTTGCTCCTTCCAGGATATGGCAGGCTTATGAGCAGCTGGAAAAGGTGAACGGGAATTCCCCGAAGAATGAACTCACAGCCCTGGTTTCCCTGATCCGCAGGATAACCGAAACCGACCCTGTGCTGACCTCCTATGACCAGACCGTAAACCGGAACTTCCAGGACTGGGTATTCAAAAAACAGGCGGGAACCCTGAAATTCAATGATGACCAGATGAACTGGCTCCGCATGATTAAAGACTATGTTTCAACCAGCTTCCACCTGGAAATAGACGACCTCGATTATCACCCATTTGATATTCTTGGCGGGCGCGGCAGGATGTACCAGCTTTTCGGGGACGAGATGAATCTGGTTATCAGTGAGTTGAATGAGGCTCTTGCGGCGTGATTTTCGGAGAAAAGCCGGGAATCGACAGAGTATATGACTGATGATTTACAGGCAGCCCTGGCGAAAAAACGAACTTTAAAAATTACTCTGGGTAATACCACCGCTAGTATTTTATACGATAACTTACATATTATATATTGTTCACAAGGAACTAAGCTGTAAAATGAAGCAAATTCAGGACAGAGTAAAATCTGACCCGCAATGAACTTCATTGACGTACAAGCTTAAAATGAAGCAAATTCAGGACGGCTTGAAAACCGATCTCGAAATCTACTTCATTGACGCGTAAACTTAAAATGAGGCAAATTCAGGACAGTCTGAAAACTGATCCCGTAATATACTTCATTGGCGCGTAGCTATAAGGTGGAGCAAATTCAGGACGGCTTGAAAACCGATCCCGTAATATACTTCATTTATGGCGTAAACTGCGAGATGAAGCAAATTCAGGACAGTCTGAAAGCTGATCCCGTAATAAACTTCATTGACGCGTAAGCTTAAACTGTGAGATGGAGCAAATTCAGGACAGAGTAAAATCTGATCCCGTAATAAACTTCATTGACGCGTAAACTGTAAAATGAGGCAAATTCAGGACAGATAAAAACCTGATCCAGAAATCTACTTCATTGTTGCAGACAAAACCTTGTGGACCCTTCATTCGCTCTTTTAATCAAAGTTAAAACGTATTTACCTCATTTCTCTTCCTTTACTACTTTTCTTAGCTTTTCATTCCTGATGTTTAACAAGCAACATCATGATACTGTTTTGAGACAAAGTGAACAGAATGGTGGTTCCTGCTTAATCGATTGGTATTATTCAGAATATCCTGAGATGAAATCATTTGTTTCTCTCTTCTGCGCCTTGCAAGGCTGAAGCCGTCTCGTCTGCCCGCAAAAACAAATAACAGGCGAATTCCTGCTGGTATTAAGAGAAAAATAGATTATAGTGAAATTCCTTCCTGGTCCGAAGAATACTTTCCCTTTACCCCGAAAATCGCTTTTTAATTTACAGGTAAATATCGGACGCCTCCGCCAGCTTGTCTGGCGGCCCTGCAAAAAAAGTAGAAAAAAGAAGAAAGATAAAAAGAGAACGAAAAAACAGGAGGTTGAAATCTCCAGTAAAAATCAATAAAAACAGACGTGGAAAGAGCGTTTTTCAGGTGTATTTTTATCCGGTTCTGACCGTATCTCCCTATTTTTTACTTCAATTTTACTTTATGGCTTTTCTTGCGGGTCTTTTTTCTTCTTTTTTGTCTGAAAGCCGCTCTCCTGCGTTGAGCGTGACAAAAACGACACGGTAAGGCGAATAAGGTTTTATGGGTCAGAGAAATCGTAATTCAGTCCTCTTGAGCGAAGTTCACTGCTATAGCCCATAAATTGGTCCTCTTGAGCGCAGCGAAAAGGACAGCGTACTGCAGAGCCGCAACTCTGCTGAAACGGACCGCGTACTGTTGCGATTACATCGCAACTCCCAGGAAATCTCTGATTTTCTGTGATCCCGAGGCGCAATTCGGGTTTTTCAAAAATATCAACCATGTAACGGTGGACGACCAACAGAATACTGGTCACTGAGATACTGATTATTTTATCGGGTGCCATTGTTTTCATCAACGCATCCACTAAAAATAATAAAGATTGTCAAAATAAATATTAACATTCGCAATCCCAATCATCCCCGGTTAATTTTCAATGCTACAATATTTTCGAGATGCTTTTTCTCCGTTTGTGACTCTAATAAAGGCATATATGCCTTTATACGGTTTAAATTTTTGATAAAATCCCTGAAAGACACAAGTAGACAATTATTTAATCAACTGACATCTTAAAAGTACTCCAAAATTGATAATGAAAGGTTCGGAGAAAAGTTTGAATACAAAATTTGATGAGGCTCTGGCGGCGTGAATGTGATTCTGAGTAAGGAAAAAACACCAGATTATTGGGAGATTGTTCCTTTAGGCAACGTTTGCTTAAAGGCAACAAAGGTGAAACGAAAAGAAGTTGACATTGAGAAGGAATTAATATACCTTGATATCGGTTCAATTGATAACGTAACTAACAGAATTACAGAACATAAAGTATATAACTGGAAAGATGCACCCTCAAGAGCTCAACAAATTGTACAAGTTGGAGATATTTTATTCTCAACCGTTAGAGTCTACCTTAGAAATATCGCAAAGATTGACAGTCCATTATATGAAAATCAAATTTGTTCTTCTGGATTTACAGTAATTAGAGGATACAAAGATTGCTGTGATTCTAAATATTTATTTGCGATTACACTTTACGAAGGTTTTTTGCAACCATTGAACGAATTACAAACAGGGACTTCTTATCCTGCAGTAAGAGATAACGACGTGTTTAGTCAACTTATTCCACTTCCCCCTCTCCCCGAACAACGCGCCATAGTCTCCAAAATCGAGCAGCTCTTCAGCGAACTGGACAACGGCATTGCCAATCTCAAACTGGCACAGGAACAGCTCAAGGTTTATCGGCAGGCGGTGCTGAAGAAAGCATTTGAAGGAGAACTTACGAGGAAATGGCGAAAATCAAACGAAAACGGAGACGTTGAACAATTACTTTCAGAAATTAATAAAGAAAGATTGAAGTATTTCCAAAATAAAGGCAAGAAAATAAAGCAAGTAAAACCAATTAGTGAAGAAGAAATTTTAGAACTTATCCCCTTACCCGAAAATTGGAAACGAGTTCGTTTAAATGATTTATCTTTTTTAATAACAGATGGCAAACATGGAGATTGCAAAAACCATGAAAACTCAGGATATTTTTTCATTAGTGCAAAAGACATTTTTGACGGAAAAATAAATTATGTAGACGCTCGGCAAATACAAAAAGAAGATTTTGAAGAAGTCCACAAAAGAACGGATTTAGAACCAGACGATGTGTTAGTTACTAATGCCGGAACTATAGGTAGAATTGCAATTGCAACTGCAAATGATAAAACTTCAAAAACAACCTTTCAGAAAAGTGTTGCAATTATAAAGAAACCGAATTCACTAATTGACTCAAAATATCTTGCTTATCATTTAGAAAACGATGTTGAGAGAATTAAATTAGCTTCCAAGGGAACCGCACAAAAAAACTTACTTCTTGGAACCATGTCAGAATTAATTATTGCAATTTGTTCAGTTGAAGAACAACAAGCCATCGTTCAGGAAATAGAAACTCGCCTTTCAGTCTGCGATAAGATAGAGCAAGATATCAAAGAGAATCTGGAAAAAGCCGAAGCACTGCGGCAAAGTATTTTGAAAAAAGCGTTTGAGGGGAAGTTGCTTAATGAAAGTGAACTGGCAGAGGTTCGAGGGGCAGAGGATTGGGAACCGGCTGAGGTTTTGCTGGAAAGAATAAGGAAGGAAAGGGCGGAGAATGGGAATAAGGGGAAGCAGAATTCTGAGCAACTCAAAAGCATCACTCAGGACGACAAAGGACTCGCTCAACAATCCACCCTACAAGTTTTCGAGCAAGTTGACAAATAAACATAAGTAATCAAGTTTTAAACTAAAATTACTCTCATCTCAAGGATCCAAACCATGTCTGAAAACACCTCATCCATCGTTTCCAAAGTCTGGAGCTTCTGCAACGTCCTGAGGGACGGGGGCGTGAGCTACGGAGATTATCTGGAACAGTTGACCTATCTCATATTCCTGAAAATGGCTGAAGAGTACCGGAAGCCGCCGTACAACAGGGATATTGGCATCCCGGAGGAATATACCTGGGATAATTTGAAACAGCAGCGTGGAGCAGAACTCGATATTCACTACAAGAAGCTGTTAGAAGAGCTTGGGAAAAAGCCGGGGATGCTCGGACAGATCTTCCTCAAAGCCCAGAATAAGGTCAGCGACCCTGCCATGCTCTACAAGGTCATTGATATGATCGACAAGGAAAGCTGGGTCATGATGGGCGTGGATACCAAGGGAGAGATCTACGAAGGGCTCCTCCAGAAGAATGCAGAAGATACAAAAAGCGGAGCCGGCCAGTACTTCACCCCCAGGCCGCTCATCAGGGCAATGGTCCGGTGCCTCCAGCCCGGACCCATGAAGACAATAGGAGACCCCTGCTGCGGCACAGGCGGGTTCTTTTTAGCAGCTTACGACTTCCTTACATCAAACCACCGGCTGGACCGGGAACAGAGCCGCTTCCTGAAAAACAAAACCTTTGGCGGGAACGAAATCGTCGCAGGGACCCGCAGGCTTGCCCTGATGAACATGTTCCTGCACAACATAGGGGAAATCGACGGGGAGCCCATGATCTCCAATTCCGATGCTCTCATAGCCGATCCTGGCTACCGTTACGATTACATCCTCACCAACCCGCCTTTTGGAAAAAAGAGCAGCATGACCTTCACCAACGAAGAAGGGGAGCAGGAAAAAGAAGACCTCACTTACAACCGGCAGGACTTCTGGACAACCACAAGCAACAAGCAGCTCAACTTTGTGCAGCACATCCATACCATCCTCAAAACCGGTGGGCAGGCAGCAGTGGTACTGCCTGACAATGTCCTGTTTGAAGGCGGAGCCGGAGAGACCATCCGTAAAAAACTTCTTGAAACCACCGACCTGCACACAATCCTGCGCCTGCCGACAGGCATCTTCTATGCAAATGGCGTAAAGGCAAACGTGCTTTTCTTTGAAGCTAAATCCGCAACGAAAGAGCCCTGGACAAAAGAAGTGTGGATCTACGACTACCGCACAAATGTACACCACACATTGAAGAAAAATCCACTGAAGTTTTCAGATCTGGAAGATTTCATCAAATGCTACAACCCGGAAAACCGCTTCAGCCGCAAAGAGACCTGGAGTGAAGAAGCTCCCGAAGGCAGGTTCCGCAAATTCAGCTATGATGAAATTGTAGCAAGGGATAAAACGAACCTGGACATCTTCTGGCTCAAAGACAAAAGCCTTGCGGACCTGGACAACCTTCCGGACCCCGATATTCTTGCAAATGAGATTATAGAGAATATGGAGGCTTCGCTGGCAAGTTTCAAGGAAATTATGCTCACAATTAATGGAAACGGTGAAAGTGAAGAGAATTAAAAAAGAAATTCCACATATGTCTGAAGATTAAAGAATATTCTTGATATTCTTTTTATCATTTCTTGATATTCTTTTTATAATCTCCAAATCCAAAAATTCAGGTTTTTCAATAAAATGTTTTGGTGGATATCCACCACTTATATATCCACCACTTACTTTACTGTAAGATTTTCAGGTCAGGCTGCAAGGTCGCATAAGTAGATATCATTGCCAGCCGTACTATCAACATAGTTCTTGTCCATTCCCCACACAAGAGTGTTATTGTATACTTCCGGTGTCGTATAAACTTCTTCAGGATATTCATATACCAGTGTGCTTTGTCCCGTAGATATGTTATATACATATACTCCAGGCTTGCCTTCATAATCATCAACACATTTATTGTATACAATTTTATCATTTTGTATGGCAATGTGTGTCCCTGTACTGGCGCCGTATTCATTTCCATCTGGATCGGTGTCAAGTTGATGTGTGACGTCCAGGGTTTTCTTTGTTGAGGTATTATACATCGCAATATATCCCTGATGATTATATACATCAGACCAGATGACGTTAGTACCCCATATATGCGGTATGTTCGGATCTCCATATGAATTGACAGTTATTCTTTCCGTCGTATTGATGTCATACATTCTGATAGTTATATCCACTTCCGGATCTTCTGAATATGAGTAATACACCACTTTTGTGTCATATATGTCGGGATTACTACCGTTTCCTATTTTTGTCTGTGTGGATGTAGATATGTCCCTCAGATATACACTATCATTTTCACTCCAGACGATTCTGTTGCCGTAAATAGCAGGTTTGCTATATTGGTCTACGTTCTTCGTGATGTAACTTTTTGTGGCTGTTGGTATATCGTACACAGCGAGCCTTGGTGTTCCACTGCTTTCATCATGCCACACTAACTTGTTGTCGTAAATATCCGGACTGGAGGCCCCAGAAGAGCTAAACGTAGTGTCTGTTCTGTTGGTCAGGTCGTATAGATGAATAACAACCCCATTTGTCCATACTACCCTGTTACCATAAACAGCAGGATCGTATCCGGTGCCAATTTTCGTAACCTGAGCCTCTGAAGCTGCGGCTGAGATTAAAATCAAAAAAACAAAAACCAGGAATGCTGAAGCTAAAGCTATGGAACATAGCTTCCCCTTATTTATCATTTATTTCCCCCAGGTAGCTTTATTTTTCAAAGTTAATGTACAGTTTATATGATTCGGATATTTTTCAGATTCTGTAATAGGTTCTGTAATAATATCCGAATCATCTATTACTAAAGTCACATTAATCCAAACCTGGACTATTTGTCCAACCAATTATGTGATAAATTAGTAGAGACTAAGTAATTATATAATTTTGCGAATAAAAGATTTTCTAACCTTTGTTACATATCGATTTTTGTTATGAACTAAAATTACAGACTTCAATTCGACATCAAAAATTGCTTTAAGACCTGAGCTATTTTCACAAACAAGCCCGTTGATTTAAGTTCAAAATGATTCTGTATTGCCCAGGTTATTTCGTAACATACCCTAAATCAAAACCGGACAAAACAGAGGTTCATCGAACCTTCCTTTTTTTGTCGGCTCATTATCTGGTTCCCCATATGGGGTAAAAAGGTCAGAAACCGTTTTTCCCGGAGAAAAGCTAACCGCAAGCTAATAAAATGGAGAAGATGAGAATCTGCCCTCAATAAAAAATCAGAGTTAAAACCTTCATTCAAAGATCCGCACGTCCACGACCACATGCAGGACACCCGGAGAATATTTCTTTATCTTTCGGGTTGCCAGGATCTCAACTTTTTTCCCCAGGCATCCGGCAACTTTTTTTATCCTTTCTTCAGGCCTGGTTCTGGCGAGGTTTTCAGGTACCGTTTCATGGTAATGCAGGATCCCTCCGCTTTTTTTCAAAGCTTTCATAGCCGGTTCCAGATAGTGGTGTGTTGTTCCCACATACCCCATAATAACCCTATCTGCTTCCCCTTCAGGGGCAGCCTGTGAACAATCTCCCGGAACAGGGGTAATAATGTCCTCCACATGGTTCAGCCTGACATTTTCCTTCAGATAGGCAAAGGACTCCGGGTTAATTTCTATCGAGATGATTTTTTCCGGCCGCGCATGGACAGCCATGGGAATTGAAAAGTAGCCTATCCCTGCGAACATGTCCACAACGACTTCCCCGCTTCCGAGTTTGCTCATCCGTTTTCTCTCATCCAGGTTGCCTTTGGAGTACATCACTTTCGTTACATCCTGCTTGAAAAAACAGCCGTGCTCCTTGTGGATGGTTTCCGTGGAGGTTCCGAGGAGAAGTTCCCTTTTCGGCTGGCGGAACTGCCCTTCGATCCCAAGGTCCCTTACAACGCTCCTGCACTTCGGGTACATGGAGAGCAGAGCCCTGGCTATCAGGAGCTTTTTTTCATCGAGGCTTTCAGGGATACTGACTATTACTATATCCCCAAGGATATGCCAGCTTGATGGAACACTTGCAAGTTCGGTTTCGGAAAGGGAGTCTTTAAGGTATTCTTTCAGGGATCCGGTTTTTTCCAGAAATTCGGGATTTTCCTGTTCAATTACCGGAAAATCTCCTGCCTTTTCTCCTGCAGCCTCGGTGACAGGGATTTCAAGGAAAGTGCCTTCTTCGGTCTGGAGTTTTCGGATTTTTCGGGTATCGTCAAAGAGATCCGCAGTTATAACTTCCAGCCGGGCTTCTTCACCTTTTTCGAGCGGAACACGGATAGTTCTGTACATTGGAATTGAAGGATATCCGGCATGGGATTAATGTTTTTTGTTCGTGAATCTAATTCTGTAGATAATATTTTTCTGATGATTTATATAATTATGACACCATAGATATTTGGATGAATTCCAGAATATTTTTTTCAGCAGCTTAATATAAATGCCATTTATATTATTGGGTTAAAAATGTGGTGTGATTAAATTGAAGAAATCGGGAAAAGCGTCCGGAAGCAGCTTATTGCGCTGGATTTTTGGTATAATATTTGTTTTAATAGTTATTGCTGGAATAAACGCGGGAATGAAAGACGTTCCGCTTGCTGAAGAGCCCCAACAGGCCGCACAGCAGGCAGGAGAAACAGACCTTGAGGCCCAGGTTCGGGCCGAAGGAAACGCATCAGGTCAGGACAGCGGGCTTGCAGAAAATAACCTTGAGGACACTGGTCTTTCAGACAATAATCTTGCAGAAAATAATCTTGCAGAAAATAATCTTGCAGACAATAATCCTGCTAACGGTGGAAACCCGACAGATGAAAACTTAACAGTTCATTTTCTTGACGTCGGCCAGGGAGATTCAATTCTCCTGGAATATAATGGAAAAGCTATGCTGGTAGACGCAGGGGAACGAAACCAGGGGTCAGGGGTTTCGGCATACCTTCGCGAGCATGATATCTCCGGCATTGATTATGTTGTTGCAACCCATCCTCACGCGGACCATATAGGCGGCATGGATGAGGTACTCAACAGCTTCCAGATTGAACAGTTCATTGACAGCGGCTTTCCGCATACCTCAAAAACCTATGAGAATATGCTGACCACTATTGATGAGAAAAATATTCCTTTTGAGGTCGCTGAAAAAGGAAAAGAAATCGAATTTGACCCTGCTGTTAGTGTGGAAGTTCTGAACCCCGGGCCTGAATACTCCGATGAACTGAACGAAAACTCCGTGGTCCTTAAAGTAAGCTACGGGGAAGTTTCATTCCTGCTTATGGGCGATGCAGGGCTTGAAACTGAAGAAAACCTCATGAATGCCGGGTATGCCCTGGATTCTGATATTCTCAAAGTCGGGCACCATGCCAGCCGGTCAGGCAGCGGAGGAGCCTTTATTTCAGCTGTAAGCCCTGAAATAAGCGTGATAGAAGTTGGAGCAGATAATGATTACGGGCATCCCCATCCTGAAATTCTCGAAAGGTTACAGAAAGTTTCCAGGGTCTACAGGACCGATCGCGACGGCTCAATTACAGTGACAACAGATGGCTCTGCGTATACGATAAACACTCAAAAAAGTGGCTCTGGAGAATCTGTGGCAAAAACCGGACCTGCTGAAAGTGGAGCTGAAAGTTCTTCGGCTTCGATGATAACTAAAGAAAACGAACCGAAAGACTCTGAAGCCGAAGAAAACGAAGCAGAAGAAGCCGAAACCGAAGCCAAAGAAGTTGAAGTCGAAGCGATTGTGACCTCCGGCTCTGCAGAATCAACTGTCTATGTTAGCGATCTGAGCCTGAAAGATGAATGGGTAAAGATTACAAACAGAGGGTCCTCTCCTGTTTCATTGAAAGGCTGGAAAATCGAGGATGACGGTAGTAAGCACACTTACACCTTTCCTTCCTGTACACTGGATTCTCAGGCTACCGTAACTCTTTATACCGGAGAGGGGATGAACACAGCTACCGAGCTATACTGGGGTTCAGGAAGTCCTATCTGGAATAATGATGGGGATACGGCATACCTCTTTGATGACAGCGGAAATCTGGTCGCTTCGCTGGAGGGGTGAAGATGGAAAGCTTCAAAGTTACACTTGACAGAATAGAGGGCAGTACTGCAGTACTGCTTTTAAGGGATAATGAGTCAATAAAAATTGACTTCCCTCTTTTTTTACTTCCACCGGGAAGCAAAGAGGGCGATATCCTGAATCTCAGCATTGAGAAAGATGTTCAGGAGACAGAAGCTGCTAAAGAAAGAGTGTCAGCTTTGCTTGAGAAACTTAAGAATAAAAATAAAGAGACAGACTGAATGAAACTATTTTATCGGTCTCCTTCTTCCAGATTTGAGAGAGCTCGCACATTTCTTTACCAGGCTGGAGAAAACACATATCATCTCCTGTGCCTGTAAAATGTGTCCCTGGCCGTGGGGGGCCGGGCGGCCTTTCCCTCGTCCCGGGAACATCTCCGTTGTGGATTTCGGCCTGGTTACTTACATACCCGGTCTGTTTTTCTCTTCCCCTTCCGGAATTCGCATCATTTGTTAACATTATTTATTTTTTCACCTGGCAAATCTCTTTATACAAGATAAAATAACATATGTTATATAACAAATGTTATTCAAAGGGGATCTGTATGCCGCCCAAAACAAAATTTGACAAAGAAGCCATTGTAGAAGCCGCTTTTGCAATCGCAAAAGAAGAAGGCTTTGCCGGCATCACCGCGCGCAGCGTGGCGAAACGTCTTCGTAGTTCGGTTGCGCCGATCTATCTCAATTTCGCAACAATTGATGATTTGATTAAGGCTGTGGTTGAGCGTGTTTTTGCCCTTTCGGATGAACTGCTGGCAAAACAAAAAGGACCGGACCTTTTTGAAAACATCGGGAAAGCCAGTTTAGTGTTTGCGCGGGAGTACCCCGTCTTTTTTCGTGAACTGGTAATGCAGCAAAATCCATACGTGGCTTCGTATGAAACCTTTCAGGACGCTATGGTTGAAGCACTGGCTGAAGATGAAAACATGCGCGGTTTGACGTATGAGGAACGAAAATTCCTGCTCTTAAAAATGAGGATCTTTCAAACGGGGCTCTCGGTCATGGTCGCCAACGGTCATCTGCCGTCCTGGCTTGACGACCAGGCTGCTGAAGCGCTGCTTCTGGAAATGGGGGAGGATCTCCTGCGTATACAGCAAATAAAACAAAAGGAGATGGGGAAATGAAAAAAATAATTATCATAGGTGGAGGTATCGCCGGCTTGAGCGCTGGCATCTTTGCCCAAAAAAACGGCTTTGAAAGCGTAATCCTCGAGAAAAACCACAATTTAGGCGGGGAATGCACTGGCTGGGACCGGCAGGGCTATCACATCGACGGCTGCATCCACTGGCTGGTTGGAACAAAACCAGGAACACCGATTCATGACCTCTGGGTCACCGTTGGAGCTCTGGATGAGGTTGAAATATTCCATCCCGAGAGTTTTTTAGCTTTTGAGCACGACGGCGTTACCGTACATTTTTATCGCGACCTTGACCGGCTCAGGTCCAGCTGGCTGGAACTATCCCCGGAAGATAAAGCCGCTATTGAAGATTTTTGTCAGGTGATCAGGAATCTGCAATCATATGAAACGCCCGTTGAAAAACCTGAGGACCTGATGACGCTTATGGAAAGAATCCGGTTGATGATCTCGTTAAAAGATGCGGGAACTGTTATGCAAAAATACGGCAAGGTCAGCTTAAAGGACTACTCCAATACCTTTAACCACCCGGCGCTGCAGGCTGCTCTTGCTTCATTTTTACCGGAAGGTTATAGTGCCTCATTCATTTTCTTTGCGCTCGCGGCCTTTACCAGAGGCCAGGCCTCCATTCCCTATGGTGGCTCTAAGGCGCTGGCAATGCGCATGGTTGAACGTTACCTCGCCCTGGATGGAGCCATCGAAGCTCCGTGTGAAGCCGTTGAACTGACCATAGCCCACAACAAAGTCAATCGCGTCATCTGTCACAACGGCAAAACCTTTGAAGCCGACTATTTCATTGCAGCATGCGATGCGCACGTACTTTATGAGAGGTTACTGAAAGGCGAGTACCCGGATCGCGCCTTCCAAAAACGATATAGTAACCCAACAGATTATCCGCTGGCCTCACAAATTCTGGTGGCTTTAGGCTATGAAGGCACAATCGGCGCCCTTCCGCGGAGCCTGTCCTTTCCGACGGTCCCATTTGAGATCCATCAATCACCTATCAACCGTTTAACAATGACGCACTACCGGCATGAGCCGGCATTTGCTCCAGAAGGCCACACCCTGATCACCTGCAGCATCAACCAGTTCCATGAGGATTACGAAGCCTGGAATGCCCTCGCCCGGGATCCCGAGGCCTATCAGCAGGAAAAAGAGAAGATAGGCAAAGCGGTTCTACGGGCAATTGAAACACGTTTTCCCCGGATGAAAGGAAAACTCAAAGTGCTTGACGTCGCCACGCCAAAAACATACGAACGGTATTGCAACGCTTACAGGGGCGCGTTCATGCCGTTCTCACTGACCATTCGCGGAAAAATGATGGCACATACAGGGCGAATCAAAGGGCTGGACAATTTCCATTTAACCGGCCAATGGTTACAGCCGCCAGGGGGACTGCCCGTGGCAGTCATTACCGGAAAAGACACAATCATGCGGCTTTGTAAACAGGAAAAAAAGCCGTTTGTAAGCTGTTAAACAGCCTGGAAAAAAATTGGCTTTGTTACCTTTGCCCTGAATTTTTCTTCTTTCCTGGGGGCATATTCTTTGATATTTGCGGCGCGCTAGACATGTTTTACTAAGAGATTGATTTTGATTGAACTTGTTTCAAAATTACCTTCAACCCCTCTGAATAAATATTCCGGAGGAGATAAATAATTTTATAAAAGAACAAAAATCAGCCGATTCAGGCTTCTGCGATTCCTGCATTGATCTTTTCAGCAGTCTTGTAGGCATCGTAGATTCCAATTGCCCAAACAATCGGGTACGTGATAAATCCCACGACAATAAATATTAGAAAGCAATTAATTATCTGGACAACTATGAATAAAAACCCCTTTACAAATTCGCCGTTGTAGATTTGTCCTAACCCTGCAAACAGGAACGAAGCCACCGCCGCAAAACCAGGATTTTTTGGGGAGAGAGTCGAAGCATTATTTTTCTGTCTCACTCCACAATGCGGGCAAATTTCGGCATCGGACCTGATTTGCTTCCCGCAGGATCGGCAAAAAACGCTTTCATTTATTCCAGTCAATTTCACAACCTGATTATCCTGAAAAACACCCTCATTTTCTTCCATGAATCCAAATAATGAGAGTGTAGAATATAAAACTTTTTAATTTTTTTCAGTATTTTATAATAATGATTTTTTAATAAATACAGTGACCTCTTCCTTGAAATGTAATCTTCTGCCCCTTAGGATAGAACTTATGATATCTTTTGTGTAAATACTGTTGGCTCTTCACTGTTGAGTAGGGGTTGAAAATCCATCAATACATTTCATCCGTTTATTCAGTTTACAACTTTTAATTTTTTGGAATGGACTTACACTGTTTCTGCATCTCCAATATAACAGACCAGCGGGCGTGATATTGAAAAGTATCCTCCAGCCGAAGGAATCTATCCGCTAAAAATATGGAATCTTCATCTTGACCGAGTACAGGAAGACCTAATAAAAAGGAGAGCAATAGGCATGTAACAAAATATTATTAAATAAAGATTTTTGAGTACATTCAAAAGCTTCCCTATTATCCTCTTTCTGTATCTTCGTAATTTCCCCAACCAAAGAGTACAATAAAGTTTTAATTGAATATAGTACTGTTATTTTTGAAAAAAATTGTAACAATTCAGAGAGGGAAACTATGAAGATAGTCGGGATATCATCAAGCCCAAGAGGCAAGAACAGTAATACCTTAAAACTGCTGGATGCAGCTCTGGACGGAGCCGCAAAAGCAGGCGCTGAAGTCGAGTCTATCGACGTTGCAAAGATGAAAATCAAATACTGCACAGCATGCGATTCCTGTTATGAAACTGGCGTATGCTCAATAAAAGACGACTATAACGGTGTGCTGGAAAAGCTTCTGGATGCAGACGGCATAATCTGGAGCAGCCCGAACTACATAACAAATGTGACAGCCCAGCTCAAGACAGTCTTTGATAGAAGTCCGCTTGTTATTCATGAGCAGCTCTTTGACGGGAAATACAGCCTTTCCTTAACAACTGCAGGCAGTGACGAGCTCGATTTTGTCCTTGGCATTATAGATAATTTTATGGTACACTGTGGAGGGAACTCTATCGGAGGAGTGGGCTGTTCAGTAGCCCGGGGTCCCGAAGCAATGGAAGCAGCAATTGAAAAATCGCGTGAAATGGGTAAAGACCTTGCTGAAGCGATAAAAGAGAAGAGGCAATACCCTGAACAGGAAGCTGCACATGAAGCCTTCAGAGAACACTTCAAATATGTCATCCTTGCCAACAAAGCCAACTGGACGCACAACTGCGATTACTGGATTAAAAAGGGCTGGATCTGAATCCCGGCATTGAATTTCCGAAAAAAACGGGATCTACTTGTAAAAAAGATCTGTTTGTAAAAAAGATCTGTTAATGCAGAAATTCAGGGATTCAAATCCCTCTCCTGCATAAACTTATTTTGACTCTCCCGTATGGCAATAACAGAACCTATTGATATTTATTTCATTTTCCTTTTACTGATCAGCTACTTTTTTTCAGCCAATTTTTCAGCCACTTTTTTCAGCCACTTTTTTCAGCCACTTTTTTTCAGCTACTTTTTTTCTGAACAATTTTTCTGCTACCCTCAAGAGTGTATATTATTATAGTAATTATTATAAAAATGACTTGATTTAATAAAGCGGTTAAAAGACATTTAAGCATTTACTTGGAATTTAAAAAATTTATATCTTATATTTAAAAGAGGTCAGGGGTATGGGGGAGAAAGAAAATTCAAACGTGGAAACCGGAGTAAAGGAGAACATCGATGAACTGTGCCTAAATAATTATGAGTTAATAAAAGATGAAATCGTCTCCGCCATAATGAAAGGGGTCGAAGAAGGGGTCAAAGAAGGAGTTAAAAACGGGATACTGAGGGGACTGGATGAATGTTTTGAGATTAGATTTCTGAACGTTATGAACATACGTGAAAAAAAGATAGGAGAAATAGTGGAAGAAGTGGCTTGTGAGACTACAAAAAATCAGGTAAAGGACCAGGTAAAAAAGGAGATGTGCCCGATTTTGGAACACAGGGGAGACATGATCTGTGAAAGAATATTGAATGAAATAAAAGAAGAAAGCGAAGGGATTCCCGAAGCAGAACTGGATTTAATACGGGCCCTGAATATTAAGAAAATTTGCAATGACAAAGCAAACGAAATAAAGCAGGATGTTAGAAAAAACCTGCCACAAAACTTTGTTTCACTTATTTTATTCGATGGAATGCTGGAAGCAATATCCGAATGCATGACTGAAAACGTTGAAAGTTGCAGCGAAAAAATCCAGGAAACTGCCCGGCAAAACAGATCTGTCTAAAAAAGATATCCATCTGATTTGGTGAGGGGAGATTATGGGGGATACTCAGGATCATGAAGAAATCAAAGAACCAGTTAAAGACCTGGCAAAAGAAATAACGCAAAAGTATACCCAGGAGCTAACCAGAGAAGCAATTAAAAAAGCCATAAAAAGTAAAAGAAAGGATCTGAGTGAAACCGAAATCAAAAGGTTAGAAAGCCAGCTTAAGAAGTTGACCGACTCAGAGAAAGCCACCCGGTTCAAAGAAGCCTCTGAAGAGATATCCAGAGAAATTCTTGAGGGCAACATAACTGCCGAGAAAGCAATAGAAGAAATAAGTACAGTCCTGGAAAGCTCCCTTGAAACTAAAGTATCTTTTTTAGCCAGAGCGGCACTTTCTTTAAAAAACATACCCCTTCCGGTAAAAATCGCAATACTTATTATATTCCCCCTTACGGCTGCCATAGCTCTTTTTATCATGCCCTCACTATCAACGGCTCCGGGCGATCTTAACTTTGATCTTAATGAAGGAGAATCCGACTCAGACCAGTTCCATGTATCAAACACCGGAGGCGGGGTTCTTTTATGGACGGCAAACTCGGACCAGCCGTGGATATCCCTGAACCCAGAAAGAGGAGCAAATGAGGGTAATGTTATCGTTCTGGTTGATGCAGAGGATATGGAAGAAGGAACGTATGAAGGGACTATTACCATAGAATCACTTGCAGGAACCGAACAATGCCAGGTCAATCTTGTGGTGGGAAGCGAGTATCCGGGAATGATTGTAAATCCACATTCCATCGAATTCTATCTGGCAGAGGGAGAAGTAGCTTCCAGGGAATTACAGATCTCAAAAGAAGGGAGTGGGACCCTTGAATGGCATATAAGTACAGGCCCTGAATGTCCATGGATATCCTTGAGCCGGGAAAGCGGGACAAATTCAGACACATTAACCGTTACAGCCAATACAGAAGGACTTGAACCGGGGACATATGAAGGGACCATTACAATAGAATCGAATGCAGGAACCGAACAGTGTCCGATGAGACTGGTAGTGGGAAGTCAGCCTCCTGTCCTGGCTGTAGATCCTCTTTCCATTGATTTTGAATTGGAAGAGGGAAAATCTGGCGAAGAAGAACTTAGGATATCAAATGACGGAGGGGGAATGCTCGAGTGGGAAGCAAGTGCCGATGAATCATGGATAACCCTGAGCCCCGAAAGCGGGATAAATTCAGGCACTGTGACTGTCACAGTAGACACAGATAACCTGAGCCCGGGGGAAGAATACGAAGGAACTATTACAATAGAATCAAACGCAGAGAATGAAGAATGCATAATATATCTAAACGTGCTGCAAGAAGGAGAGGACAAAGAAGACCCTATTTTAGCTGTAGATCCGGACCCGCTATCCTTTAATTTCAATTTGCTTGAGGGGGAATCGGACTCAGAGGAATTCTACATATCGAATGAAGGAGAAGGCGACCTTGAGTGGAATATTGTCCTTGACCCCGACTGGTCTTCATGGATATCGATAAATCCAGATGCTGGGATAAATTTGGGGACTGTTACCGTCAGCGTGGATTCGAGTGATCTGGATCCCGGGCAGTACACGGCAACTTTCAAAATTAACTCGAATGTAGGGGCTGAAGAAGGGACAGTAAACCTTACGGTATATTCGGAAGAGACGGAAGGGCCCGACCTTGTGGCTTTTCTGGAGGTCACAGGGGATGCGACCACTGAAGTAGAAGAAAATGATTCTTATCTCGCAGTACCCATAAGTGTAACAGTAAGGAATCAGGGCGATGAGGCTGCTGACATCTTTAAAATATCAACAGAATACACCAACTTGTCGGGCACTTACTCGGTAGCTTTCAGGGTTCCTGGAGAAAGCAGTATCTGGTATCCTTATACAGATGCTCCACTTGCTCCAGGGGAACAAAGAACTTTCAACGGGGATGTTCTTTTCAGGGTGTCATTGGATGGTGAAACAGTCTCTTTAACAGCTGTGGCAGACAGCTGCAGCGAGGATGAATTTAAGCCTGCTTATTGTCGCGTTGAAGAAAGTAATGAAGAAAACAACCAATCACCGGCAGTAGAGATACATTTCTAATTCCAAAGAGAGCAATAAATCATCAGGCGAGAAAGTAACACACATTTTCAGAGAAGAATGAACGTTTTGTTACGAGGGAAGAACTTGATACTTTCGATACAGGAGGTGTCACTACTTTATTTTTCCCATAATACTTCTTACATAAATGCTTCTTTATTCGCCCATATATTAAGTCAAAATACCAACCCAGCTCATGTAAATAAGTAGAAACAGTTCTGAATACCCGGGCGCTCGATATTTAAACATTAAATGCAAAAGACCTTCCAGATATTATAGCCCTTAAGGACCTTACTAGCTTATTGAATGCCTCACTAGCTCCATTACATACATACATACATTCATTACCTGCATTCATGTTTATCCATCAAATTAAAGAAATTATTTCCTTTCCATGGTGGTCTTTTGTCTTCAAAAATTAACCGTGAAACCTTCATCCGGTCTATTGCAGACCTTCTCAGAAAAGCGGAAATCGAGCTTCCTGCCGATGTGGTTGACGCCCTCAGGGACGCCGAAGCCCGGGAAGAAAGCCCTGTTGCAAAGTCCCAGCTCCAGGCGATCCTGAAAAATATCGAGCTTGCAAAAAATCATGGGGTGCCCATGTGCCAGGACACAGGCATCATGATCTTTTTTGTGGAGCTCGGGAGCGAGTTTCAGCCGGGCTTTGATATTGAAGCCGCAGTCCGGGAAGCTGCCGTCCTTGCAACCCGGGAAATCCCGCTCCGCCCCAACGCAGTTGATCCCCTGACCCGAAAAAACAGTGGGGATAATACCGGCACAGGAATCCCGGATATTCACTGGAAACTCGTGCCCGGAAAAGAGCTCAGGATCACGGTTGCCCCAAAAGGCGCGGGCTCGGAAAACATGAGCGCACTCAGGATGCTGAACCCCACCGAGGTAGGAAATATCAAAAACTTCGTGCTCGAAACAGTGATTAATGCAGGCGGGATGCCCTGTCCCCCCCTGACTCTTGGAGTGGGGATAGGAGGTTCCTTTGACAAAGCCGCCAGGCTTGCAAAAGAAGCCCTTCTTGAGCCTCTCGACACCCGGATGAGCAGCTTCGAAAAAGAAATCCTTGAAGCGGTAAACGCTCTCGGGATTGGCTGTATGGGCCTGGGAGGCAGCACAACCGCCCTTGCCGTACATGTGAAAACCGCACACTGCCATACGGCTTCCCTTCCTGTTGCTATAAATATCCAGTGCTGGGCGAACAGGCATGCTTCAGTCGTGTTCGGGGGGGAGGAATAATGGAGCATCACCTGCAGACCCCGCTTAAGATTGAGGATATTGAGAACCTCAACGCCGGAGACATAGTATATATCTCAGGAGAGATCCTGACAGCCCGGGACGAAGCCCATGCAAGAATTCTTGAAATGGAAGAAAAAGGAGAAAAACTTCCTTTCTCCCTCGAAGGAGCCGTAGTCTATCACTGCGGTCCTCTTATGCAGCAGACCGTAAAAGGAGAGAAGGAGGAATGGGGAGTTGTCTCCGCAGGCCCCACAACCAGCGGCAGGATGTCAAAAATGACCCCTCCTCTCCTGAAAGCCCACAATGTTCGGGCAGTTATCGGAAAAGGCGGAATGAAAGGCGTTGCCTCTGCACTAAAAGACAGATGTGTCTACCTTGCATATACAGGAGGCTGTGCAGCCCTTGCCGCCGAACTGATAAAAGAGGTGAAAAACGTCCACTGGCTTGACCTTGGAATGCCTGAAGCTGTCTGGGTGCTCAGAGTGCAGGAGTTCGGGCCGCTCATTGTAGGAATCGATACAAAAGGGAAAGATATTTTTGCAGAGGTAAGAGAAAAAGCTGAGAAAGTGCTTGAAGGGATGCAGAAGTAAAATCAACGTTTAAGGTGATGCGGCCCAGGGTAGGGATCTGAGAAATACTTTCTCTGCACCCTGAAACCGCTTTTTAATTCTCAGAAAATATAAGCGCCTCCGCCAGTTTGTCTGTCGGCCCTTCCCAAAAAAGAGAGAAATAAAAAAGATCTGCAAAAAGTGAATTTCAGTATTACTTAATTCAGATGTCTATTTTTCACCACCACATGCTTTGTAAATTCTACTTTTTCCTTTTTTGTCGCTTTTTGTTTCTGGATTCTCTTTTCACCCTCTTTTTTTCTTTTTATTTTTGGGCAAGACCGCTCTCCTGCGTCGAGCGGGATAAGATCGACACGATACAGTGAATATGGTTGTAAAGCTCAGATAGATATTATAGTCTGCTTGAGCGAAGCGAGACAAAACTCATGCTCCCTTAAGCTAAACTTGGGTGGGACAGGTGCTTTTAGAAAGGCTTTTGTCATCCGAACCTTCTCCCCTGCTGGCTTCAAGATATAACTGGTCTGATGGCTCAGGTACCAGAGGTTCGGCCAGCACCCTGAAGTGTTCAAAAAGTTCCTGACCCCACCGCACGGCTTTTTCCCCGAAAATAATCATACTGTTGTCCTCATTTCCATCGTTTTTCCCTGATGAAAAGTATGTAAGGACCATTGTATCAGTTACAGCAACGGTAGGAGGAGTAATATCGTTATCCAGGACATATATGTCAGAGTTTTCAAAAAGAAGCAGTGTATCAATTTCTTCTTTAAACTCTTCTGCGAATTTTTCAAATATCAGTTGAGTAAGTATGACCGATACCTTCAGCCCTTTTTTTGCATGCTCTGCACAGATGGCCGGATAGCTAAGATCAGGGTATGAAATAATAAGGAAAATCTGTTTCGAGCTGCAAAAAGCTTCAGTCACTTCCTTATACATTGAAGAAGCATCATCGCCGTAATAGCGGGAAGGGAAATATGCCATAAGTTCTTCCATTAGCTTAAAAAATACGGGGGAAATTCCACCGGGCTTAACACCTGGCCAGTAATCGTAATCGTCCTCAAGCAGCCTGAAAGCTTTAACAAGCGATTCCATTCTTCGAACAAGGATTTTTCCCGGAAGGGAGAGGCTGTATACCCTGTCTTCCTGAACAACAAGCCCGTTTTCATTTAACCTTTTGAGCTGGAGCAGAATCGCAGCCGGGTTGGTGCCAAGTTTGGAGTTGATTTCTTCGATGGTCCTGGGCTTCTCTTTTAGAAATAAAAATAGATCCGCCTTCCTTGAAGACAGGAGGACTGTGACCAGAGATGAACTCATCAGTTTTACTGCAAAAGCTATGGATATATAGTTTTTCTTCAGCAATATTATAGTTCCAGTATAAACGGGCTCATTTAGGAGGGACCAGGATTTCAGGCGGCAGGAAGATCGAGATGATTATGCCGAATATTGTTATAATCACCAGCCCCAGGAGGGTAGTTCTTATCCCCTGAATGCGAGCGATTTCGTTAATCCTCAAGATTTCCTGTGTAAGGTCTGGGGGAGCATCTTTCAGGACAGCTTTCAGTTCTTCATCGCTCAAAAAGCGTACATTCTTCTCTATTGCCGATACCAGGTCGGGCTTGAGGTCTTCCGGAATGGTAGTACTGTCATCGATTAAGGTAATGGCTCCTGCTGCCAGGCCTGCAACCAGGAGAGATCCCATCAGGGCAGTCCCGATGGCCATGCCCAGGTTCTGGGAAGTGCCCATCAGGGCAGCCGTCTCACTTGTCCTTTCAGGTACTACCTGGGAAAGCACGAGGTTCATTACCTGGGACGCTATAAGCCCCCCGCCTATCCCAATCAGGGCAAAGCCGGTCATAAGGCCAGGCCCTCTGACCTCCACGTCAATGGTTGCAATAGCCAGGAAAAGCCCTGCGAGAAGTATGATCAGTCCGGCCTGGATGATGCGCTTCGGGGCAATGAAGATGGAGAGCCGGGATGCCGTTAGAGAAGCAATCAAAAGCGGTATGGAAAGAGGCAGGTAGACAAAGCCGGTCTGAATCGCGTTTAAGCCCAGGACGATCTGAAGGAAGAGGGCCATGCTGAACAGGAAACCTCCAAAAAGGAGGGTCTGGACCAGCTGGATGAGGATTCCCGATGTGACCCTGCGGTCCCTGAGCACGTCGAGCCTTACGAGCGGCATTCCTCCGCTGGTAATGATATGGCGTTCCCAGGCGGCAAAGCCCAGCAGGATAACGCCTCCTGTTGCAATGAACAACGGAGTGGGGGAAAGACCGAACGGGGAAATATCAATCCCTGCTATGGAGAAAGTCTGGCGTGCATTCCACCAGCCGTAAGTCCCTGCCAGCAATATGCCAAAAACGATAAAACCCATCCCCAGTGCGGAGAGGATAGACCCAACTATATCCAGCTTTGGCTTTTCGTCGGCCTCAAGGGGTGCATCCAGGATGTAGCGGCTTAAAGCCAGGACAATGAGCACGATCACAACCTCTCCGGCAAAGGCAAGTCTCCAGGTGTATGCAGTTGTCAGCCAGCCTCCTATGATAGGTCCGAGGGCAATTCCGCTTGCAACGACTCCCCCCAGTATCCCATAAGCCATGGCACGGTCCTTCCCACTGTAGTTCGAGGTCACAAGCGTCTGGATAGCGGGCATGACAAGGGTTGCCCCAAGCCCTTCAAGGATCGACCACCCCACAAACAGTACAGCTATTGTCGGGCTGATTGACGTCAGGAACGAACCCACCCCATATATAACCAGTCCAAGCCTGAATGCCCGTTTTCTCCCGACGATATCCCCTATCTTCCCTCCGGTGATCATCAGGGATGCCATCACAAGTGCATACAGGGTAATGGCAGCCTGGACTGTGGTTACGTCCGTATTGAAGTCACTGATAAGTGTCGAAATCGAGACGTTCATGATTGTCGTATCAATAACAAGCACAAACATTGCAAGCGTGAGTGCAACAAGTACAATCTTCTTTTCCACAGTAACCACTTTGGAACTGGAATAATAAGGGCAGCCTGATTATACCCTGGAAAAGATACTTCTTCATGGCAGTTCTACCCAAAAAACTGGTAGATCTACTATCAACTGATAGATCTACTAAGATCTACTATCAATTGATAGATCTACTATCGTTACTCACCGGCTAAGATATTCTTCATAACGCGATGAGTCGTGGCAAAAAGGAAGAAAAAGAAATCCGAAGCTCTTTTCCATTTTTTGGATCATTATCGTTTATTGTCAGTTGAATATGTTTAATCGTGCCCGAATGCTCCCCTCACCCCCGGCAGCATTATATAGATGAGAATAAGGGAGTTCAGAATAACTGAAACGTTAACGTCATACCATGACCCTCCGGTAACCAGCAGCACGAAATCCACGCACAGGTTAAAGACGGTAATCACAGCCAGAAACATCCAGGCCTGCGGATCTACCTGCCAGAGCATCTGAGCCAGCCACACCCATATATAGGCTGTCTCTTATACACATCTGACGCTGCCGACGAATAG
>NZ_JJQY01000145.1:0-29409 GCF_000979295.1 Methanosarcina sp. 1.H.T.1A.1
CCCTCTCTATTCGTCGGCAGCGTCAGATGTGTATAAGAGACAGGATAAGGAAAAGGACAACGGATCAGATAAGGAAAAGGACAACGGATCAGATAAAGACAACAACTGTGATGATGTAGACGAAGAAGATGAATGTGACGAAGAAGATGAATGTGACGAAGAAGATGAATGTGACGAAGAAGATGAATGTGACGAAGAAGATGACGTAGACGAAGAAGATGAATGTGACGAAGAAGATGACGCGGGAGATGACGAAAAGGAATCTGACAAAGAAGATGACGTGGGAGATGACGAAAAGGAATCTGACAAAGATAACGATGTACAGAATGAGGAGAGAAGTTCAGGCAGTGGAAAGTCAATGATAACGAGGGCATTCATACAGGCTGAAGCCAGCTCTGATCAGATTCTGGATGACAACACAGGTCTATCCACAAAAACCATGCAGGAATTTGTGAAAGCTTCTGCACAGCCAAAAGAGAGTAAATCTGAAGAAAACGGAGAGAGTGGCAGAGTCAATCAGATTCTCTCAATACTGAGCACTCTTCTGTTCGGCCTTTGCGTCTCCATATTCTCTATGTACTGGAAAATCAACTGAGTAAAAGCACAAAGAATAGAAATTGAAAAGGGTGTTCTGCCTTGCCGCAAACTGGAAGACAGGAAAATGACTAATGAGCTGCTTCTGAATAAATTTCAGGGCTGTGTGTGCCAGATAGCGTTGATATATAATCCTGTTTACTGCGGCAGCTTACTTTCTTTTTTATGACTATCCATAATCTTTCAAAGAACCCTGGACAACTCCAGACAAATAGGACCAAATCAGATTCAGGTTACTTATTCAGGTAATTTTAACAAAGCAACTTAATCCGTGATTTATACTTTTAATCATCCCTTTTCTAATTATCCCCTGTCGTCTTTCTGCTTGCAGGCTGAACTGGCAGCATTAGTTCAAAATTGTTTCCACCAATTTCTACTGTAAACTACTTATACATAAGATGTTATTCTGCAATACAAATGGATCTAATGGATCTTCAAGAAGAGCACCATCTCAGGTATAGTAACTGACAGTTAGTAACTGACAGTTAACGTTCACCGCATTCCTGTTGTGTGAGGCTGAAGGTTCGAGAGATAGAAATTATGAGGTTTCATCCTTTTCTGAATTGATCGGTGGATCTGCATAACATATCTGTATATCCATAATATACTTCAGTATAAATATTTAAAAAAAAGTAATCCTAAAATATATAAACGATAAGGATATAGGGTATTCGATTCTTAGCGCCCCTACTTAAGGGTCGCATCTGTTTGGAAATAACAATCAGACCGGGAAGAATACAGTATTAAAAGAATATAACTCAAATAAAAGAATATAACTCAAATAAAAGAATATAATTCAAATTATCATTAAAACTGAGGTGTCCGAAACTGCAGACTGCGGAAGAAAGGGTAAGAGCGAGATTGATAAAGTATCTCGGCAGGGATGAAAACGGGATACGCAAGGTTGTGCTCAATCTCTTCCTGACCGGAGACAAGTTCACCACCGGTGAAGTTTATGACTACCTTGATAAAGGAAAATTCGAGGTAAGTTACCGGGGAGTGTCAGCCATGGTCGGGCTTATGAATACCAGGCTTGGAATCCTGAGCATAAATGTCACCGGGGACCATAACGTCTATTCCCTGAAAGAGAGTTACAAGAACATTGTCGGCTCTGTTCTTGAGAACTACTGAGCCGTTTTTAGTGCTAAAAATCCTGTTTTTTATATGATATGAATTTTTCAAGTCCCCTGTTTTACTGTGTTGATGCACCAGATGAAACATAGTGAACTGCAGGTTTAAGAGCTCTATAAAAAAACTCCTCTTTTAGGGGGATAAAAAACAGGCATGTCGAAAATAGTTTTTCCGTTAAAATCAGTATATAACTTTAACCCCTACTGGGAGTTGATGCCCTAGTCCTGGCTCTATTAAATACCGGATGGTTAACTTAATTAATTTAATAAAAATTAAAAATCGTTAGTTGTTATACCTAGTTGAGATTCCTATAAATAATCATATAGCTTTTCCATCCACACGTACATATAATAGTATAAAATAGAACAGGAGCATATAATAGAACGATATGATCTCTATTTAGTAAACTCCAGGATGACGGACATAAGAATTGAAATGATCCTGAATAAATATATACAGTAAAACCTTTAAGGAAAAAGAAAAATTAACGTTTGGATTTTATGAGAAATATTGAATTCCATACCACAAAAAATGTATATTAATATTCCTGTTACCTATTATACTGCCAGGAGGAAAACAGATAATTAGCCTGAAAATGGTACCGTGGAATACAGGAGCCTTCCGGGCAGGGCTTCGCTTCATGAAAAACCGGACTTTCAGTGTGTTCTACCAAAAGTATGAGCAGATGCTTGAAAAAGAGATTTTGAGTTCTGAAATCCCCGCCCACATAGCCGTAATTATGGATGGAAACCGCAGATATGCAGGGCAGTTGGGAAAAGCTCGAAGTTTCGGGCACGCCATGGGGGCAGAAGTCACTGAACAGGTTATTGAGTGGTGTTATGAGATCGGAGTAAAACAGCTTACACTTTATGCCCTTTCTACGGAAAATTTTCAGCGTTCTGAAGAAGAAGTTGACGGCCTCTTCAACCTTATCAACGAAAAATTCCTTAAGCTTTATTCTGACCCGAGGACTCATGAAAAAGAGATGCAGGTCCGGATTATAGGAGACAGGTCAAAACTGCCGGCTTTTCTGAATGAATCCATTGAAAAGATTGAGAAAGCCACAGAGAACCATAGAATGTTTAACCTGAACGTGGCTATTGCTTACGGGGGCAGGCAGGACATAATGCAGGCAGTCCGGGATATTGCAGCCTGCGTGTCCAGTGGAAAACTATCTCTTGAAGATGTTGATGAAAACCTGATCTCAAAACACCTCTACCCTGCTCCGGGTGTGTCCGTCCCGAATGTGGACCTGATCGTCCGTACAGGAGGAGATGAGAGGGTTTCCAACTTCCTGCCATGGCAGGCTAATGGCAGCGAGTGCGCAACTTACTTCTGCGCACCTTTCTGGCCAGAATTCCGAAAAATCGACCTTCTTCGTTCAATCAGAGTGTATCAGGCCCGAAAAGACGAAAAAAAGCGGGAACACTCATATCGTGTCTCAAAAATTATAAATTTCCTTAGAGGAGGAAAATGCGGGGAAAAAAACGAAGAACTCGGAAAGCTTCTGCCAGTAAAAAAACAGGGAGTATCCTGAGATATTAAAAGCCTGTGGAAAACAGGATACCTGAATAGATGTCATTACCCCTCACTGCTGCTTCGGAGTAAAGGAAGGGGGTATCCTGCTTAAATGAGACGAACAATTAGTCCCCTGTTAACCTGTAAGTTCCATAATCACAATAAACTTTTTTTGTACTGCATAGATTTCATGTCCCTGCTTTTTCAAAGTTTCTTCCTGATCTGGTAGCCTGCCGGAAAAACAATCCCAAAAAGTACCGATATATTGATATTCCGGTGACGACTATGTAAATTGGGGAAAGTTTGGCTATACCTAATTTTTCAGTTTCCGGGGCTCTCAGATGACCCTGAGAACTTATCGCAGACCCGATAAAATAAAAAAATCTATTGACGGGATAAAGCTATCCGGTAAGGTTATCCGGTAAAGGACCAAATATTTGGTAGCTACTGATTTAGATACGGGGAGTTATAATGGGCGCTTGTAGAGAGTTAAATCCTTACTCCTGCTGGGCATGTATTTTAATGATCAGAAAACCTGATGATATATCTGCCTATCTGGCGCAGGGCTATTTTCAGGATTATTTAAAGTTTCTGGAAAGGCGAAAGCTGAAACTCATGCAGACTGCGGCACATACAGCTACTCAAGAGATATTTCAGGAGCTTCTACCAGGCCCTGACTGAGAAGGAACTGCGGCACCAGCATACAGCTACTCAAGAGGTATTTTCAGGAGCTTCTACCCGACCTCCTCAAAGGCTGCAAATATTATAGTCAACCGCCCCTGAGCTAAAGATTCAGGGGTTTCCTGTGAGGGTTTATGAATTTTCAATTCGGACTTTACAGAAAAGGAAGGGATTTTAAAATAGCTGAGGAACTGGAAGTAGGGCCTGCAAACTGGGTAAAAAAACTTTTTAGATCAAGAGACTCCGGCGTCCGCAGTTCTCAAGCTTCCAGAGAGGCTATAGAGTCCGGCAGCTCAGATGAAGGAAAAGCTACATCCGGGAAGGGAGAAAGTCTGAATCAGGAAACTATCTCAGCCTCTGAACTGCAGAAGAAACTGGAGTCTGGAGCTCCTATTCTTATCCTTGATGTCAGAGACGAAAATGAACTTTCCGGAAAACTGAGGTATCTGGAAAACTCGGTAAATATCCCTGTTAGAAGCCTGGAAAACAGGATTTCGGAGCTAAAAAATGTAAGAGACAGGGAGATAATAGTTGTATGCCGTTCCGGCATGCGTGCGGTCAGAGCTGCGGAGATTCTTACCCGAAATGGTTTTGGAAAGGTAAAGGTCCTGAGAGGCGGCATGATTGCCTGGCGGGATCAGAAAACGTGAGGAAACGCAGGGGGGATTTTACTGGGAAAAGAACAAAGAAAACATAACCGCCTGATTAACGAAAAGAGCCCTTATCTTCTACAGCACGCCTATAATCCTGTGGACTGGTATCCATGGGGGGAAGAAGCTTTTGAGAAAGCCAGAAACGAAAACAAGCCTGTTTTTCTCTCAATTGGATACTCCACTTGCCACTGGTGCCATGTGATGGCACATGAGTCTTTTGAGGATGAAGAAGTTGCAAGACTCATGAACGAAGCTTTTGTTTCCATAAAAGTGGACAGGGAAGAGCGACCGGATATTGACAATATCTATATGACTGTCTGCCAGATTATTCTTGGAAGAGGAGGCTGGCCTCTTAATATCATTATTACTCCGGGTAAAAAACCATTTTTTGCAGGCACCTATATTCCGAAAAAATCGCGCTTCAACCAGACAGGGATGCTGGAACTGGTGCCCAGGATAAAAGAAATCTGGAACCAGCAACATGAGGATGTGCTTGATTCAGCTGAAAAGATTACATCTACCATCCAGAGCATGATTGTAGAGTCTGCAGGAGACGGACTTGGGGAAGAGGTAATCGAAGAAGCTTATGACGAACTTCTGAATTCATTTGATATCGAGTATGGAGGCTTTGAAGGGGCTCCAAAGTTCCCGACCCCGCACAAACTTTCCTTTTTGCTCCGCTACTGGAAACGCAGCGGAAACCCTGAAGCCCTTCATATGGTAGAACATACCCTGGACAATATGCGCAGGGGAGGAATCTATGACCAGCTGGGCTCGGGTTTTCATCGTTATTCCACGGACAACATGTGGGTTCTGCCTCACTTTGAAAAAATGTTATACGATCAGGCTCTTACCGCAGCTGCATACACTGAAGCCTATCAGGTTACCGGGAAAAACCTGTATAAAGAAACAGCAGAGGGAATCCTTGATTACGTTTTAAGGGACCTGACATCTCCGGAAGGCGGGTTTTACTGCGGGGAGGATGCCGATGTTGAAGGGGAAGAAGGAAAGTACTACCTGTGGACCATAGAAGAGGTCCGGAGCGTCCTTGGCCCTGAGGATTCCGAATTGATTATAAAAATGTTCAATTTGAGGGAGGGAGGCAACTTTGAAGAAGAGATAAGGGGCAGAAAAACCGGAACAAATCTCTTCTACATGGCCCTCTCTCCGGGTTCCCTTGCAGCCGAAATTAATATTCCCGTCGAAGAGGTTGAAAAACGGATAAAACGTTCCAGAGAGAAACTCCTTGCAGCCAGATACGAGCGCAAAAGGCCTTCAATGGATGATAAGATCCTGACCGACTGGAACGGGCTTATGATTGCAGCTTTTGCAAAAGGCTTCCAGGTTTTTGGGGAACAAAAATATCTGAAAGCCGCAGAAAAAGCCGCAGATTTTATTATGGAAACCCTTTACAGCCCCGACAACAGGCTACTTCACCGTTACAGGGATGGAGTTGCAGGAATTTCCGGAACTTCCGATGACTACACCTTCCTGACATATGGTCTCCTGGAACTTTATGAGGCAGGGTTCCAGCTGCGGCACCTCAAAGCAGCCATTTCCCTGAACAGTGAATTGTTTGAACACTTCTGGGACCCGGCCAACGGGGGGCTCTATTTCACAGCCAACGATAGTGAATCTCTTATCTTCAGAAAAAAGGAGTTTACAGATGCAGCAATACCATCCGGGAACTCAATTGAAATGTTGAACCTTCTGCGCCTCTCCAGGATAATTGCAGATCCTGAACTCGAGGAAACTGCTGACAGGCTCGAACGCTCATTTTCAAAGCTGATCCGGAAAGCGCCTTCGGGGTACACTCAGTTTCTGTCTTCCCTTGATTTCAGACTGGGACCTTCATATGAAGTAATTATTTCAGGAAAACGCGAATCTCCAGATACAGTAAATATGCTTGAAGAGCTCTGGAGCTACTTCATACCTAATAAAGTGCTGGTTTTCAGGCCCGAAGGAGAAAATTCCGAAATTACAGACCTTGCAAAATACACAAAAGAACAGCTCCCGATTGAGGGAAAGGCAACTGCATACGTCTGCCAGAACTATGAATGCCGGCTTCCTACTACTGAAACCAACGATATGTTAAAGATGCTTAATGTTTGAGGTTCGCACTCAGCTGGATACATGCCTCAGGATGAGATTAAAACTCAGATTGGATGAGATTAAAACTCAGATCAGTACTGCAAAGTAAAAGAAAGGGGAAAATCGAAAATGAAAGAGTATACACTTGAAGAAATTTCAGAGTACAACGGGAAGAACGGCAAGGTTTACATCGCCTATGCCGGCCAGGTATACGACGTATCAAACAGTTATCTATGGGAAGACGGCACTCACCAGGGGCTCCATGATTCAGGGCAGGACCTCTCGGAAGCAATGGACAACGAAGCGCCCCACGGCCCTGAAGTTTTTAAGGATTACCCTGTTGTCGGAACTTTGAAAAAATAAAAAGGCTTTGTAATGAATGGTTTTGACAAATGATTTGAAGGTTTCAGGAAAATTCAGGAAATAGCAAACAAGAGGGAGTTGTGAGTATGAAAGATGAGATTGCATCCGTAATTCCTCAGGACCTGGAAGAAAAGGAAGGGGAAACCCCTGTAGAGAAGAAGATAGGGCTCGAAAAAAAAGAACTGCTAGAACAACTGAAAGAATTTTTTGAACCTCAGCCCCTTGCCGTCCTGGCAACTCAAAACGGAACAGCGCCTTACGTGAGCCTTGTTGCGTTTGCCTCGGATGAAAAGCTCAAGTATATTCTGTTTTCGACCACGAAAGCAACCAGGAAATACTCAAATTTGTCAGCAAATCCTTCAATTTCCCTGTTGATTGACAACAGGAAGAACACAATCGAAGATTTTCGGGACGCAATGGCTGTAACAGTGCTGGGAAAAGTAGAGCCCGTCGAGGACTTTGAGCGCAGCATAATGGAAAAAATATATCTGATGAAGCATCCTTACCTTATGGATTTTTTGCATTCGCCTACAACGGCTTTTCTGAAAATCCGGGTAGAAAAATACATTGTTGTGACCCGTTTCCAGCATGTTGTTGAAGTTTCGGTTTAATATATTAATTCGGTTTGAGATCTTTATAATCAAACCTTTTTTGATTTAATCAGACATTTAGAGATATAATCAGAAATTTAGAGATAGAATCAGACATTAATCAGACATTTTTCTATTCAGGTCTGATATTTTTAATGGAGAGGGGGTTGATTACGGGAAGGTGGATCATACCTATTGAAGAGATCCGGGAAAATACCGGAAAAGTCTGCGGAGGAAAAGCTTCTGTCCTCGGTACCCTGTCCCGGGAGGGACTGACCGTCCCGGCAGGTGTTTGCATCTGCACTGCAGCCTACGAGACATATGTTGACAGGACAGGGCTCAGGGGCAGAATCCTCCTTGAACTCAGCCGAAAGCCTTTTGAGGAGATGCGCTGGGAAGAACTCTGGGATATTTCTGAAAAAATCAAGCACATGTTCACTCTGACTCCCTTTCCCGGGGAAATGGAAAAGGAACTGGAAGAAGGGCTTGCCAGTCATTTTGGAGATAAAGCAGTTGCAGTCAGATCTTCTGCCCCCGGAGAAGACAGCGCAAATACCTCTTTTGCAGGTGTGCACGCCTCATATGTCAATATCCGTGGAGCCCGGGCTATCCTGCGGCACCTCCGCCTTGTATGGGCTTCCCTCTGGTCGGATACGGCTCTCCTATATCGAAAAGAAATGGGGCTTGATATTCTCAGCAGTGCAATGGCTGTGCTGGTTCAGGAAATGATAGAGGGAAGAGTATCTGGAGTTGCTTTCGGGGAAAATCCGGATAACGAATCCGAAGCCGTTATCGAAGCTGTGTACGGGCTTAACAGGGGGCTTGTTGACGGCACTGTGGAGCCTGACCGCTGGAACCTTGCCAGGCAGACTGGAAGCATAAAAACTCACATGCCGGCTGAAAGGGAAAAAGCGGTGTTTGCAGGAGGAGAAGGTTCGGAACTTAAAGCCCTGCCAGAAGCTTTTCAAAAAACCCCTCCTCTTACCCCTGCTGAGGTCCTGGAAGTCTTTGAACTGGCCCGAAAAGCAGAAAACCTGTTCGGAGTTCCCCAGGACATAGAATGGACCTTCAGGGACTCAACCCTTTATATTCTCCAGGCAAGGCCGATAACCACTATCCTGCGGGAAGACAGGGACGAAAAACGGCGCTGGTATCTGAGCCTCAGGAGAAGTTTCGAGAACCTCAAAGAGCTCAGGAAAGCCATAGAGGAAAAATACATCCCGGCCATGCAGGCAGAAGCCAGGGACCTGGAAAGAGAAAATATTGAAAGACTGTCAGATTCTGCTCTTGCGGGGGAAATAGAAAGAAGGGCTGAAATCTACAGGAAGTGGTATGACATTTACTGGGAGGAGTTCATACCCTTTGCTCACGGGGCCCGCCTTTTTGGAAAAGTCTATAATGAAACCATAAACCCCGAAGACCCCTATGAGTTTGCAGACCTCCTTTCCGGGACTGAAATGTTAAGCCTCGAAAGGAACCGAAAACTTGAGGAAATTTCCGGAAAAATCCGGAAGAGTCCAGAGCTTATACAGTCGATAAAGGAGCAGATTGAAGCTGAGGAAACTGCCCCGGAAAAAGAGAGCAGGCCTGAGCCCGAGATAGTACCTGCGGGGGAAACAAGACCTTCGGATACAGATACCCGACATTCAGACACAAATAGAACTGAGCTTGAAGGAAGACCTGAAATTGAAGCTGAGGGAAAAGCCTTAACTGAATTTAAAGAAGAACTTGACTCTTTTATATCCAGATACGGAGGGAGCTATTCTGAAAGTCCCGGGGCAAAAAAAGGCCTTTACAGGCTGCTCCTTGAGATGGCCCTCCATCCCCCGGCCCCCATGCCTGCAGAAAAAATAAGCAGTAACCGTATGCAGTACCTGAAAGAAAAATTTATATCCGGCTTCGAAGACAAAAATAAGCAGTGTGCATCCGAACTGCTTGACCTTGGACGTGCGAGCTACCGCCTCAGAGATGATGACAACATCTATCTCGGGAAAATAGAGGCTGAACTCAAAAGGGCGTTTTTCGAAGGCAGAAAAAGGCTAATTGAAAGAGTTTCCAGAGAAGCCAGGCTTCCGGAAGAAGCTCAGGCTTTTTACGCCCCGGAACTCACAGCAGAGCTAACAAAAACTCTTCGAGACCCATCTTATAGCCCCAAATGGAAAAAACCGCCGCTAAAGTCGAAAATCCTCAGGGAAAAGGTAAAGCCAAGGCAGCTCCTGGGAAACCCTTCCGGGCGAGGAGTAGCCGAAGGATTTGCAAAAGTTATCCTGAAAGAGACCGACCTTTTCAACCTGAAAGCAGGGGAAGTCCTTGTCTGTGATGCCGTAGACCCTAATATGACTTTTATCGTGCCCCTTTGTTCCGCAATTGTGGAGCGCAGAGGAGGAATGCTGATCCATGGGGCAATCATTGCACGAGAATATGGGATTCCCTGCGTTACCGGCGTCCCGGATGCAACAGAGCTCATAAAAAACGGAGACTACCTCGCAGTGGACGGATACCTGGGGATCGTCACGGTGCTGAAAAGGCGGGAATGAAAGAAATCCGAAAAATTTCTTAATTCGCCGTCTCACAATCAGCAGCCCAGCCAATCACCGGCATTAAGTATAACTGCGATAAACCCTTATCTCCCTCTCCATGCTCATAGGACTCACAGGTACGCCGGGTACGGGGAAAACCTCGGTAAGCAAGCTTCTAGAAAAAAGAAGGCAGTGGAAGGTAATTCACCTTAACGACCTTATCAAACAAGAACACCTCTACACCGAAGTTGATGAAAAAAGGGATGCCGTAGTAGCGGATATGGAGCTTGTCCAAAGCCGTCTTCCTGAGCTTATTAATGAAATGGAAAAAGGATCCGCAAACGAAGTAGTAATTCTTGAAAGCCACCTTGCCCACTATATTGCTGATACTATTATCGTCCTCCGGGCATACCCGCCGGAACTGAAAACCAGACTGGAGACACGCGGCTACTCGGAAGAGAAAATCAGGGAGAACACTGAGGCTGAAGCTCTCGATGTTATCCTGGTTGAAGCTTTTGAGTGGTGTGATATTGTTTATGAGGTTAATACTACAGGAAAGAGTGTTGAAGAAGTAGAGCAGGATCTCGAAAAAATCATAGACAACATCTTAAGTGGAAACGAAAAAGAAATGCCGGAGTATAAACCCGGGTCCATTGACTGGATTGACCTTGTTCCTTGATTGTGTAAGGAAAGAGCAAGGGAAACGGGGATTAAATCCCCGGAAAATTAACACTTCAATGTTCCCTTAAATGTTTATTTGCAAGAGCACTTTGTACATGTAGAGGTCTTGGAACATGTAGAGGTCTTGGTACAGCTAGAGCAACTGGTGCTGCACTTAAAATTCAGTGTTACCTTTGCAGTGTCATAAGCTCCGTACCTGTTTACTGCCCTGTATGTGAAACTATCACTTTTTTTAGAACAGGCAACTGGCTTTACATAGCTAAATGCACCATTGCTTTTCATCAGCACTTTGCCGCCTTTTGCCGTAGTGATGTACCCGGTAGTTACAACTTTGAGGCCGGATCCTTTGTCATTAGCCAGTACGTTAAATGTCTTGGATGTCTGGCTGGCAGGTACTTTGTATGTATCAGATATTGCATCTGTTTTATATTTACTTGTACTGCTGCTACTACTGCATGCTGCTCCTGTCACTGACAGGACAAAAAAGACTAATGTGAAAATACACAGTACCTTCATCCATTTATCAAACGCAAATTTTAGCATTATTACATCCTCCATAATAGTCACTTAATCATAAATATTTTAAAGATGTTTGGTTTCTAATCCGGTTTTTACTGTTTAATAAAACATACTCTTCCAGATTAAAAACAGGAATTTAAAGAGTAAAATATGTTACTATGATTAAGCGATTTTTAGGTGTGTTTTTGCAACAAACGGTTTTAATATAATTATATAGTTTAGAATTTAGGCATACTGAGATATTTTTCAATATAGTAGAATCACCTAGTGCATTTTCGAGATTATGCTCAATTACAAATAAAACCAATACGTAAAATACAGGTTAAAATTTAGAACACATCATCCTCAAAAGGCAAATAAATAATCGAACATATATTGAATAATATTAGAGAGTATGCTGAATGTAGATAGTTCCATCTTTTATAAAAATTTTTCGATTAGAGAAAAAATATTGTGATATGTGCGGCCATTAACTTTTAAATGTTATTAATAAAATAAAATTAAGAATATGCTGGTGTTTAGAGGGCTCAAAAGAACCATTAAATGACAAAATTATAACAAACCATTATGAAAGAAAGCACTATAAGAAAAAACATTATAGAGAAAAGTAAGAAAAAACATTATAGAGAAAAGTTGTTATCGCTTGCAGAAACATTCCTGAGACGGGTTACTCCATCGATATCTTTGATTGTTTCTACAACAGGTTTCGGGACAAGGTGCTCCCACTTTTCTCCCGCAGTCATCCGCCTCCTGATTTCAGTTCCAGAGTACCTTTCCCTGATATAGAGAGGGGACTCCTTAACGCAGAACCCGGCTTCCCGGAAGAGCTGGATGACGAGAGGATTGTTCGAGTACACCACGTCAAAACGAGGGGTTCTGGATGCGACGTGGTGGACCCAGATAGAGTTATACCTGACATCTTCGATGGGTAGGACGTAATGACGGATAGGGAGGTGCTCAAGCGCATTATAGAGCATCAGTACCCTTTCCCCTGCAGTAAACGGGTCGGTGGCTTCATGGCTTTTCTGGGCACTTCCGATGCCTATAACCAGTTCATCCACCTCTTCTGCAATCCGCGTAATTACGGCATGGTGCCCGAAATGATACGGCTGAAAACGTCCTATATAGAAAGCTCGTGTCATTCGGGTCCAACCTCGAATTTGTACTGGTTTTCTCTTATTGAATTTAATTTTAGACTTCAGATCGTTTCGTTGTGGATTCCAGTCTCAAAGCTGAACTTCTCGCAGACTTCGAGGAAGTGCCCGGCATTGCCCTTACGCTTCATATCAATAAGCTTTCCGACAAGTTCGAGGCCCGGTTTGGGGTCTTCCATGATCTCCATATCATCGCGAACCATATCGAAGTACTTCTCACCGATATCGGTTCTGATAAAGACCGAGTTCCACCCGTCAGGAGCCCCGACAGAACCTACTGAGATATCGGCAAAGACCGAGGTATAATCACAGCAGTGGTGGCAGGGGTTTCGGGCAAACTTGGCCACTTCCTTGATAGGCACGGAGTGAACCTCGCCATCATCGGTGTAGACCCAGAACTTACCCTTGGTAAACTCCATCTTCCGGATGTCTTCGACCTTTACCTTAAGGATTTCAGGAATGATCTTCTCAAGCATGACATCATGATGGAAACTTTCCATACAGAGCAGTCCGACAATGAGCACGATCTTTTCGTTTACATTTTCCCGGATCAGCCGTGCTGCATGGGCCTGGCAGGGCACTCCAACAACTGCAATCCGGTCGTACTTTTCGAAGGCTTCTCTGAGCGCTGCGAGTACGGGGTCTGAGGTGTATTTTGTTCCTCTCGTCCGTTCCACATCTTTCTCGCTTGTCAGCAGGACCACTTCAGGTTCCCAGTTTTCATTTCTGGTAATCCCAACTGCGCAGTCGATTTTACCCTGCTTGAAGAGAGATTTAAGGATACCGCTGGCTACTCCTCCGTCCTGGCTGCCGGCATTGTCCTTTGACTTTGCACCAAAGAACTTGCGCACATTTGTAAGCTCGTTCTCGATGAAGCCGTCCACTACTGGACAGATCCGGCTACAGGTTAAGCAACCTTCACAAACCTGGTATCCGGCCCCTTTCTCATACAGGCTCAGATCGTTCGGATCTCGAATTTCTGCCGCCTTCTTTACGGTAACAGCTCCGATAGGACATACGGCCTCGCATGCCCCACAGGCTGCGCATACGTCATGTTCGATGACTTCTGCAATCTTTGGTGGCAATCAGTTACCTCCAATGCCTTGATAAACTTGCCTTATCGGCAAGATGTTTTTAAAAATATAACGAAATAAATAAAAAATGGTTATGCAAGATGTAATAAAAATTACATCTTTGCAATGATCTCTTTGCCTATAAGCTTTATTGCTTTTTCTTTGTCAGGACCGATAGGGGATCCGGCGACAATCTGGGTTACTCCGATTGCCTCAAGGTCCTTAATCCTCTTCATGCAGTCCTCTGGAGTTCCGCAGATTGCAAAGGCTTCGATCATCTGGGGGGTAACAAGTCCGCCCATGAGGGAACCGAAGTCTCCCTTGGCAATAGCTTCACCGATCTGCTTCTTGGCTTCGACCGGGATGCTGTGGCGCTCAAGGACAAGGTCAGGGGAGCCTGCAACGATAAAGGCGACAACTACCTTTGCAGCATTAATTGCTTTTGCAGGGTCTTTGTCAATGGAGAAACAGGCGTATGCGGTAACATCGACTTCACTTGGATCACGGCCGGCTTTTGCGGCACCCTTGCGGATCTGTTCCACAGCGACCTCAAAGTCCTTCGGGTGAGAAGCGTTGATCAGGACACCGTCTGCAATTTCACCGGCAAGTTCGAGCATCTTGGGGCCCTGGGCACCCATATAGATAGGGACGTTTCCAACTTTGAAAGCAAGTTTTGCGCCTCCGAACTTGACCATTTCGCCGTCCATGGAGACTTTCTGGCCTGAAAGGAAACCTCTGATAGCCTGAATTGATTCTTTGGTGGTTGCAAGAGGCTTTTCCCATGCAATGCCCATGGCATCGAAAGTTGCTTTGTCTCCGGGTCCGAGACCGAGGACTGCCCTACCGCCTGAGATTTCAGCAATTGAAGCAATGCTGGATGCTGTAATTGCAGGGTTCCTGGTATAGGAGTTTGTAACACCGGAGCCGATCTTGATGCTATTGGTGTTAAGAGCGAGAACGGTAAGAGTGGAATATACGTCACGGTTGTTGTAGTGGTCAGTGATCCAGACGTAGTCGAATCCCTGCTGTTCTGAAAGCTTTGCGTAATATGCGATCTTTAAAGCAGGATCGGCCGGTACAAATTCTATTCCGAACTTCATCTTTGATAACTCCTTTTAACTACTGCTTAATGGCTAGATGGGTCTGTTATTCGCCCCATATATAAATATGTTACAAATTATAATTATCATCAATTATAATTGATGATAACTACAACCTTTAACTATAATTCACATAACAGTATTTAAGAATCTATATATAATTAACTGTATTAAATGAGATGTATATAAAAAACTTGATAAAACAATTTTTAAAACAGTTCTTTAAATTGAAGACCTGTTCAAGACCTGTTCAAGACCTGTTCAAAACCTATTCAAGACCTGTTCAAGACCGGTTTAAGACCTGATTCATTCAAAATGAAATAATCAAACCTTATAAACCTTTTCCAGAACAGGACATTTTCAAGCCATATTTCAAACGGTACTGATAAGGTGCAGGAAAAAGAATAATTAGCTTATTTTAAAGGAAGTTTTTCTTCTGGAACTAGGAAAAGGTTTATATTATAAAAATGTGGGGTGCCGAAATTTGCAGAGTTTACCCTGGTTAGCAAGTGACAAATATTGGGTTTACAGTTAACGAAAAGAGGAGAAGAAAACACCTTAAAGCCCGGGATAAAGATGTATGAAAAAAATAAAACCGATTTGGATAGAAGGGAAAAATTTATGTTACGTTTTTAAAAATCCTTACAATTATATACAAAGAATGGTTAATATATAGGAGTGTTGATAAAATCCGGAGTGAGTACCGGGAATTACAGGGCATGGGGAAAGCCCGCTTAAAAGTTTTGATAATTTTAAACTAAAAACAGGAGGTGAATTAGCTATGGCTGTATCCAGAAAAGGAGAAAAGTACCGATGTGAGATCTGCGGCAATGAAGTAATCGTAACAGAAGTCGGAGGCGGAACGCTTGTTTGCTGCGGAGAAGACATGACCCTCATAGAAGAATAATAAAAGAGTCAGAAATTTTCTCATATGATAAGTTTATGAGATCTAAGACCTGAAAATTTTCGGATAAAATACGAATAAAAACAGGATTTCCTGATTCGGAGGGAAAGTGATGAAGTGTTATGAATGTGCCAGAGAGGGCAAAGACACGGATGCTGTGGGGATTTGTATTGTATGTGGGAGAGGGGTTTGCAAAGAGCACCTTATTCACGAGGAAACTCCTGCGTGGGAAGGCGACTATCCTGTTGAACTTAAGCCTGACCGGGAACACATCAAAAGAATTGTCTGTATTCCCTGCCATGAAGCCCTGAAAGAAAACTGTCTGTTTAATGACGTTTGTTGAGGTGGCCTAGAATGCTGAAATGTTACGATTGCATTGAAGAAAATAAGGATAGTGAAGCAGTAGGCGTTTGCATCGTCTGCGGAAAGGGCCTCTGCATGGAACACATCAAGCAGGTAGAATTCCCCATGAAGGGAGGAGGATACCCGCTGCCCCACAAGACGCTAAAGAAGGGCCTTCCAAGGATGATGTGTCAGGAATGCATCGGCTCCATTCTTGAAGACGGGTTCTGCGTCTAAAAAGACGATTTGGCAGACCATTTATAAGGCGACATGGAAAGCCCGGGTATGGCAATTAAGGGTCATGAATATATATATTTGATAAATATTAAGTAATAATCAACATGAATGCCAATATAATCAAAATCAATATAATCAAAATCAATAACCAATTGGTAATCAGAAGTAACTAATTGGTAGCTATAATAACGGAGCGGAGGAGTAGAAGAATGACAGAACACAAAGAGATACTCGAGAGTATGGGAGAAAAAATGGGGTTCACCCCTCAAATTCTGGAGACACTTGGGGACCTTGATCCGGAATTCCTGCACAAATACAGAAGATGCGACCACAAAATTCTGACAGACGGAGCCCTCCCGGCCAAAGTAAAGATCCTTATGGCCCTTGCAGTTGTGGCATCAAAGCAGTGTGAGTCCTGTACAGTATCCCAGATGAAAAGTGCGCTCAAAAACGGGGCTACCAAAGAAGAGATTATGGAGACGATGGAAGTCATCTTCATCACCTCAGGTGCTCCTGCCGTGGCTGCATGCAGGAATGCTCTTAAACTGCTGAAAGAAATGTGAAAGCCACATTTAAAATAAATAAAAAACTACATTCCAAAATTATATTTTTTTAAATCAAAGTTGCAGTTAAAGTAGTGGTGGCGCACTTCTCTGCAAGTAACGGATTATATTCGCACCACTAACTCACTGTTCCTTAAAATTCGACTAACTATAGCATGTGAAGAGTGAACTATTATCAGTAAGTCTAAAGAATATCTCCGGGGAAAAAAGCAAACGTGCACCTGGAAAACCTGAAAACCTGAGGACATAGTCTGGGGGGAACGTCAGTGAAAAGCACGGAACTTCTAATTCTAATTACTACTATTTTTTTTGCAGGACTTGTATGTGCATCTACCGGAGCTGCAGAACCAGGCGGACCTGGAAACTTTACATCGGACCAATTTTCGAAATCCGGAATCTGTTCCAACTGCCACGGGAGCAGCTTTGGAGAATGGGATGGCTCAATGCATTCGAATGCGGACAGCGACTTCTTTTACCAGGCAATGCTTCAGGAATACGGTGTAGCTGCAGAAGCCCAGGGTCTTTCTCCTGAGTTTTGCTCTCGCTGCCATACGCCCATAGGAGTGGTTTCGGCTGAAATCCCTCCCCTCGACGGTTCTCAACTGAGCGAGGTTTCAAAAGAAGGAGTACAGTGTGATTTCTGCCACTCAGTTGCCGAAAGCGAGGGGATAGGAAACGCTCCCTATGTCCTTGAGCCCGGAGATGTAAAATGGGGAAACAGGGCCGATGCAGAGTCTCCTTCCCATGAGATCGAAGCGCACGAGTTTTATAACGAGTCCGGATACTGCGGCATGTGCCACAATATCTACCATCCGGTAAATAATTTGACTCTTGCCGCCACTTATACAGAATGGGAGGAAAGCCCATATGCTGAAGAAGGAGTGACCTGTCAGGCCTGCCATATGACCCCCGGAATCGTCGGCTTCGAAGAAAACCCTGGAAAAGCTGCCTCAACAGGCCCGGAGAGGGAACATGTGTATACCCATAACTTTGTGGGCGCAAACGCTTTCGTAACAGGCATTATGGGGGAAGGAAGGCACGAAAAAAGGGCTATTGAGTATCTTCAACACGCTGCAGAGCTTGAGGTAACAGCTCCTGATTCGGCAGAACCGGGAGAAAATGTGGAAATGAAGGTAGAAATTACAAATACAGGGGCAGGACACAAAATTCCAACCGGGGTTACTGAAGAGCGGGAAATCTGGCTTGAGCTTATTGCACTGGACGGTGAAGGAAAGGAAATATATCACTCAGGGAAACTTGACGAAAAGGGGATAATTGACCCTCGAGCAACGGTCTATCACACGGTTTTTGCGGACTCTGAAGGAAACCCCACAGTAAAAGTATGGGAAGCAGAAAGTATCCTTTCCGATAACAGAATAAGCCCGAAAGAATCTGTAGTTGAAAAGCATTCATTCATAATGCCTGAAAATGCCTCCAATCCTATCAACACAAAAGCGGTTCTTCACTACAGATCGGCTGCTCAGGAGCATATTGACGAGCTTTTCGGTGAAGGAGCCTATTCAGTGCCTGTGATTGAGATGGCAGCGTACCCCGACGAGGAAAAGTCTTCAACTCCAGGCTTCGGAATGATCGGAACGGGAATTGCACTCATTCTGGGTAGCGCCTTCAGAAGGCTTAAGAGATAAAAAGAAAGACAAAAAGAAGACAAACGTTAAAAATTAGGGCTAAAAGCATTCAGGCATAAGATTATTGCCCTGAAGACATACTATCATATAGACATATTTGAGCAGATGCTTAACTTTTGATATTAGCTTTTATTTTAGATACTTAGCTTTTATAAGAAATACAGGCGAGGGGACATGCAAGAAACCGAAACCAAACCAATAAGGATTCTGGGAATATCGGGAAGTCCCAGGAATATGGCGACTGATTTTCTGGTTCAGGAAGCCCTGAGGATTACAAAAGAGAAATACGGTGCAGAGACTGACTATTTCTCCTCCAAAGGGAAAAAGTTAAACTTCTGCATCCATTGTGATTTTTGTGTTAAGAAAAAGGAAGGCTGCGTCCATAAAGACGATATTGCGGCTGAGCTGTACGACAAAATGATCTGGGCAGATGCCTGGATTATAGGCACTCCTGTCTATCAGGGAACCGTAAGCGCCCAGACAAAAACGATTATGGACCGCTGCAGAGCTGTCGTCGCCAGAGACCCAAAGGTCTTTTTAAATAAGGTCGGAATGGGAATAGCGGACGGAGGGGACAGGATAGGCGGGCAGGAGCCTGCTATCCAGACTATTCTTAACTTTTATGTAATTAATGAAATGATCCCTGTTGGAGGGGGTTCCTTTGGAGCAAACCTGGGAGGGACCTTCTGGTCAAAGGATAAGGGAGCAGAAGGGGTTTCAGAAGATTCGGAAGGTATGCGGAGCCTTAAAAAAACCCTTAAGAGGCTCATCCAGACAGCCCGACTCGTAAAGACAGCAGCTTCCGTAGAAGAGTCTGAAACCCCGGCACCCGAAAACCCTGGAGAAGAAGGTAAAAAGCCATCGCAGGACTGAAAACTCAGGATAAGCTGCACCTCTCAGGCAGATGAGACATAACTGGTCACTTAAAACCAGAGTTGGGCTTAAGGACAAACAGTAAATCAGGCTAATAGACAGAACTCAGGGAGATAGATAAATTAAGAAAGATCGGAAGTTTCAGGGGAATAATAGTTTAAGAAATCAAATCAATTAGAATAATGAGGGAATGCAGAGATTAGATTGAAACCTTAAGGAGGGTGTTATTTTGGTAGAACCGCTAAGCAAGAAAATTAAACGCATAGCATGGGGAATTACAGGTTCCGGAGACCAGATGATTGAGACCTATAGTATTCTGGTGGACATTAAGAACCAGACAGGCGTTGAAACAATGGTTTTCCTGTCCAAAGAGGGCGAAACCGTGATGAAATGGTATCACCTGTGGGACAAAATCCAGAACGATTTTCCTAACTTCAAAGTAGATGCAGGCCCCAACTCCCCATTCATTGCAGGCCCACTGCAGATGGGACATTATGATTTCCTGCTCATAGCCCCGGCAACTGCCAATACAGTGGCAAAAATCGTGTACGGGATTGCAGATACCCTTGTTACAAATGCGGTTTCTCAGACCGCAAAAGGAAAAACGCCTATTTTCATCCTGCCTGTGGACCAGAAAAGGGGAACTGTAAAAACTGCTGCACCCAGCGGGAGAGCATTTGAGCTAAGTATGCGCGAAGTAGATGTTACAAACTCGGAAAAACTTGCGCAGATGGAAAATATAACCGTACTTGCCAGTCCATATGAGATTTATGATTTATTTGGGCTTGAACGGCCTTCTGAAGATATAATCTTGAAAGTGAAAGAACAAAAGAAACACAAAGCAAGGAAAGAAATTGGAGATTAAACACTTTAAATTAGGGGAAACCTGAAAATCAGGTTCTAAGGGGGGTAAAAGGTATGAAGAGTTCATATCAGGATACAGTAGAGGAAGTAAGAAATCTTAAAGGGATTGAAGAAGCCATAGCTCTGGCAATCGAGAGAGAAATTGAAGCAAGGGACTTCTATCTGCAGAAGGCTACCTTAATGGACAACCCGAAATTCAAGGAACTCTATGAACACCTTGCAGGCGAGGAAGTAAAGCATATTGGCTACCTCGAAGGGTACCGTGATAAAAAAGAACTGCCCGCAATCAGCACGGAAGTCCCAAGTGGGCAGTCTTTCAGCCCTGAATTCGATGTCAGCCGAACAAAAGTGGGCGAGATCACCCCTGGAGATACAGGCATTCTTCTTGCAGCCATGAGACATGAGAGAAAGAGTGAGGATTTTTATTCGGAAATGGCAAAAAGAATCGAAGACGAGACTCAGAAAAAATTCTTTGAGATGCTGTCAAGGTACGAAAGAGGCCACTACGAGATTATTGACAGCTATCTTGAAAATGTAACTCAGTTCCGGATGCAGACCTGAAAAAAACTGAGAGGGCTGTGAGGATATGGAAATCGAAAAAACTGACGGAGCCGTCGAACTTGCCAGGGGAGTTTACTGGGTAGGAGCAATCGACTGGAACGGCAGAGACTTTCACGGGTTTACCACCCCTGGTGGGACAACCTACAATTCCTACCTTGTTGTTGGGGAAAAGACCGCCCTTATCGATACCGTAAAGGCTCCCTTTGCAGGGGAAATGCTCAGGCGTATTACCCGGATAATCGACCCTTCAAAGCTTGACTACATTGTAGTAAACCATATGGAACTTGACCACGCAGGTTCCCTGGCAGAGCTCAAAAAACAAACCGATGCAAAGATCCTCATTACAAGAAGGGGCGTCGACATCCTTAACGGCTACTTCAGAGACTCGGGCAGCGAGAACTGGGACCTTGAGGTTGTGCAGACCGGCGACCAGCTGGACCTTGGAGGCAAGACCCTCATGTTCCTGGAAGCCACAATGCTGCACTGGCCTGACAGCATGGAAACTTTCCTGAAAGAAGACAGGATCCTCTTCTCAAATGACGGTTTCGGACAGCATATAGCCACCTCAAAGAGGTATGATTTCGAAGTAGGGGATGTTATCCCGGAAGCTGCCGAGTATTATGCAAACATACTGATGCCATTTCACATGCCGCTTCTTCGCTTTCTGGGAATACTGGAAAACATGGGAATAGAGCCTCTGCAGATAGCCCCTTCCCATGGAATCATATGGAAACAGGACCTCAAAAAAATCCTTGAGGCATACAGGGCATGGGCTAATGGGGAAGTAAAGGAAAAAGTGCTTGTCATATACGACACTATGTGGGGCAGCACGGAAATAATGGCAAACGAGATTGCAGAAACTGTCCGGGAAGCGGGAGTTGAGGTCAAACTTCTTAATCTCCGGAAAAACACCCGGAGCCATATAATGGAAGAGATGCTCGATGCAGCTGCCTTTGCAGTGGGCTCACCGACCCTTAATAACGGAATATTTCCAACAGTCGGAGACTTCCTGGTATACATAAAAGGCCTGCGCCCCCAGAAGAAAAAAGCTGTGGCTTTCGGGTCATACGGCTGGGGAGGAGGAGCAGTAAAAACAATAGAACAGGAATTAAAAAATGCAGGAATAGAGGTACTGGAACCCGGACTGCAGGTAAGGTACAGGCCATATGAAAAAGAACTGGAGAAATGCAGAAAACTTGGAGAGCAGCTTGCAGCTCTTGCAAAAGAACAGTAAACCAGTTTCCCTCTAGTTTTTTATTTTAAACTCTTTTATTTTAAACTCATTTATTTTAAACTCTTTTATTTTAAACTTTTTTTATTTTAAACTCTTTTTTGAGGTACCCTTATTCTCCGGGGAATTTATCAGGAGGCTCTTTCTGACCCCCCGTTGGAGATATTTTCAGGCCTGGTAACCATATAGATTTTGAAAACTCCATCTCCTGGACTCCATCAAAAAATACTTTCACCCTGCTTGGCGGAGCTTAATAAATACTGAAGTAGTTTTTGGGAATAGAGGTGAATACAATGGAAGAGATATTCAGAGGACTGGTTGAACGCGCTCAGTACTATGAACAGTTTGAAAGCTTCAGAAACACCGACATTTCCGGACAGTTAGGGGATATACCGGGAATGAACCTGAAGATGAAAGTTTCAGTACCGAACATGTAAGGCCAGAATTGAGTTAACAATTGTATCAGAAATAGTAATCAGGATAATAAAAGCTGCAAGTTGTATCAGGAATAATAGTTGTATCAGGAATAGTAAATCAGGATAGTAAAAGCTGCAAACCCTCTATGAACAGGCGGAATGTTGAGATTAACTTCTCAACAAAAAAATCAGACAAAGATGAAAAGAAAGAAGAAATAAAAGAAAGAAAAACAGACCAAACATACCTAAAAATTTACAAGAAAAAATAAGGGCAAAACGGAAATTAAATTAAGAAGAAGTGAAGGAAAAAAGATAAAAATGGAATGTAAGTGAGGGGAAAGTAAAGGAAAAAATTAGCATAAGTAAGGAGAATAAAACAGAAATAAAAGGGGAAGGGGGGAAATTTCCCTTTAAAAAACGAAGGAAAGCATATAAAAGTGAAAGCTTGAGATCACTTCTCAACCTTTTCCATATCAGCCTGAAGGTCCTGACCCAGTTCCACGTCATAGAAGTCTCCGCTGGTGGGGAGTTCCATGAAGAATGCGCTGGTAATGTCAAGGGTAGCATCTCCGTTTTCCATCTCAAGGTCCAGGACATGCCCACCTGCATTTCGGTCCCCTGTAATGAAGTGAAGGTGATACCCCGGCACATTTACACCTTTCACGTATTCAGGGGCTCTGAATCCTACCAGTGTACCGCTTATGTTTTCAAATTCGAAGATCGACTGGGTGGATACAGCATCCGCAAGTTTTGGATATGGTTTTTCCTGTTTTGGTACGCTTCGTGCTTTTATGTAAGAGAAATTCCCGTCAACCCGGACCGCGTAGAAAAGGTTTTCCGAAGGCAGGTTAAGGTCAAGGAAGTCTTCAAGCTCGGTAAGGTTTACAGGCTCCTCAAACCGTAAAGTATCATCAGCTTCAAAGTAGGTGACAGTGGCAAAAGGAGTTGTCATTTCCCCGGATACAGGATAGGCAATTCCATCTGTTTTTATCTGATAGTAATTGCCATCAAGGGCGAGCATTTCCCCTTCGAGCCCGTCAAAGGTTCCTATACCAAAGTCCCCATGGGTTTCAAGTTCCGCAACTGGCAGAACCCCATCATAAACGCCCTGAAGCAGGGCGTCGATTGTTGAGACCTGATAGAGAACGTCAATTTCACTGCCGTGAATACCTGAAGCTGAGTCCGCATTGCTCCCAATATTGTCGGGTTTCTCAATATTACCGGATTTTTTGGAAAAGTCATCGCCATGACTGGTGCAACCGGAAACAAAAGTAACTGATAAAAGAATTAAAACAATCAAAAAACTTTTTTTATTCATGTATAGTCCTCACCGGATTTTTAGTAAGAATTCTTGTTATTGATATTATAAATTTTTTTAGTATACTTAGAGATGAACTTACAAACATTTAGGAAATTGAAGATAGAAGTTCTGTATGGGCAAGGGAATTAACTTGGTGATTTAGTTTTATAAGTTGAGTGTTGAGAGAGCCCGGCGTTAGGAACAGGTAGGAACAGTTCTCATTTTTTATAAATTAATGTAGGAGAGGTTCAAGTGGAATTGAACAGAAGTGAATAAGTCAGGAAGGAAAAAACAGTTATTGAGCTCCTCTTAATATTCAAAATTTGCTTCTTGAACCCTGTACTTCAAACAATTGATTCAGCCCCTGATTGTGAAAGCAATTCCGAAAACTCTTGTGGCTAAGAATAAAATAGCTTTTGGGATGAACTTATTAAGGACCGAAACAGGGAAAAAATAAATAAGAATTAAATAAAAAGAGAAGGATGGGAGAATAACTTTATATTGACCCTTTGAAGCAGTTATTCTCTTACCAGTATGACTCTGGCCGGAGCCCCGTCCGCGTCTATAAGAAGAGGCAAACCCAGAAACGTATATTCCCCTTCGTGAACGCCGGCAAGGTTGAGGCCTTCAAACAAAGTCATGTTATTGATAAGCAGTTCATGAACCTCGTCGTCCCCTTCAAGCTTTTTGACTCTGAGGTAGTCAAACCCCAGGGTCTTGACTCCTGCATCGACAAGGTATTCGGCTGCATCCATTTTCAGGTGCACGTAGTTCTCACGGAATTTCACGTATCCAAGGGTAGAGTTTCTGGTCTTGAGAAGCACTATGTCCCCAGGACCGATTTGAAACCCTTCAAGATCCTGCCTGTGGATCTCTTCTTCCACATGGACAAGGTCAAAAACCCTGCATTTCCCATAAAAGCTTTCAAGAGGCAGGGATGCAACTCCTTCTTTTCCGTCCCGAACATGCAGCCTTGAATCAACGTGCGTGCCTATGTGACTTCCCAGGGTCAGAATAGACTCATTTACCCTATCCTTCGGTATTGATGCATACCTCTCGATCAAAGGTTTCGGATTTCCGGGATATACAACCATCCCTTCAGTAATAAGCTGTGAAACATCGAAAAACTCTGGCAGAATAAAACCCCCGTTACTCTTAAGCAAAGCTTCCAGTTACTTTGCATAATAAAAAAATAGATGTAAAGGTATAAAAATACCCGCCTGAAGTAAAGGAAAAAGCCTTATTCAGCCTTATTTCAATGCAGTTTAGTTTCAACCAGCTTATTTCAGTGCATATTTCACATATTCTGCAACCGCATGCCCCACTTCCGCAGTTGTGGAAGTTCCTCCCAGGTCAGGAGTAATAATATTTTTCTGAAGCACATCGGCTATTGCCCTATCAATGATCGAGGCTCCGGGGTTGCCCATCCATTCAAGCAGCATCTTCACGCAGAGGATGGCAGCAAGCGGATTTGCTATGCCTTTTCCTGCGATGTCCGGCGCACTTCCGTGCACGGGCTCGAAGAAGGCGTATTTTTCCCCGATGTTGGCGCTCGGGACAAGCCCCAGGCTTCCGACAAGAGCCGCACACATATCACTCAAAATGTCCCCGAAGATGTTCGTTGTGACAACAACGTCGTATTTTTCGGGGCGCATCATAAGACTGTAAGCCATTGAATCAACCAGCGTGTCGCTGTACTCCACCCCATGTGAACTGGCAACCTGCCGGCAGACATCAAGGAAGAGCTTGTCGGACTTCAGGACGTTGGACTTGTGGACAATGGTCAGTTTGTTATTTCTCTGCTTTGCAAGCTTGCAGGCATATTCTGCAATCCTCTCAGAGCCTTTTCGGGTAACTACCCTCTTTGTCCAGGAAAGGTCAGGCCCTATTTCCTCGATCCCTGAGTACAGCCCTTCAGTATTTTCCCTTACAATGATAAAGTCGAAATCGTTTTTTCCGGTAACACCCTTTATGCCGGGGAGGGGTTTTACAGGCCGGACATTGGCATATAGGTCCAGTTCCTTCCTGATGGCAAGAAGCACACTTTTGTAATTAGGATCAGGCACAGTAGTGACTGCCCCGAAAAGGACTGCATCACACCCTTTTATGGTTTCTATGTCTTCTCCTGACATTGCAGTCCCGGTTCTTTCCCACCTGGCATAGCCCAGTTCCAGGGGCACTTTCTCAAGCTCAAGCCCAAAAGCATCAAGAACTTCCACAGCCGCAGGGATCACTTCCCTGCCAATCCCGTCACCTTCGATTACCGCCAGTTTCATGATACTGCATCATGGCTTGAAGTATATGAATCTGGCGTAACTGTTTAAGATTCCAACGTTGATCTTTTAGATCCAGAAAAAAGAGTTTTCAGATCCTGAAAACAGATTTTTGGGGTCCAGAAAAAAGAGTTTTCAGATCCAGAGCAGGTGTTCGGCCAGGATTTTCCCGCCAAGTCCTATAAGGATCAGGCCGCCAAGGACTTCAACTTCATGTTCAAAGAAATGCCCTATCCGGTAGCCGAGGATTGCCCCGAAGAAAGACATAAAAAAGGTCACGCAGCCTATGATAATAACGGGCTCAAGAATAGGTGTCTTAAGAAACGCAAAACTAATTCCAACTGCAAGAGCGTCTATGCTTGTTGCAACTGCAAGCAGGAAAAGCAACGAATAGTTAAGGGAACTTACCTTTCCTTCAGGGCTTCCGTAAAGTGCCTCATAAATCATTTTGCACCCGATAAAGGCAAGAAGCCCGAATGCAATCCAGGGGGCATAGTCTGAAACAAAGCCGCTTACTACGCTTCCCCCAAGCCAGCCCAGCACCGGCATGAAAGCCTGAAAGCCCCCGAAAAAAACAGCCAGCTTCAGGGCATCATTGAGCCTAAAAGGCCTTATCGTTGTACCGCTGGACATGGAAACTGCAAAAGCATCCATTGCAAGCCCGAGCGCTAAGAGGAAACTGGTTAGAAAAGACATTTATTACTCCATTTTCGTTTTATATAGGGTTTTCCGGGAATGTCAGATTTTCCGGGATTATAGAACCCCTAACACTTAAAGGTACCTGTAATGCACTTAAAAGTGATTGCAATGCACCTGAAAGACTCTTGAATAAATTTAAAGTTGTGGGGAGGGGGGGAGCTGAAACTATACTTACACTTTTTCCTCTGAACCTTTCCCCCTAAGCCGGTTCACAAGCTTCCGGACCGCTTCAACAACCTGGAATTCCGATGCCCCCCAATGGACAACAGCCCCTTCAAAGCCATTGATAGTGACAAGCCCTGATTTTTCAGACCTGCAGCAGCGCGTAATAAAGGATTTTGAGGGCACAACTATTTCGGACTTGAAAGGACAGATATTTACGAAGGAATAATCAAGCTCTGGAAAACGCATTTCAAAAAGGGTCTTTGAGATCTCACACCCTACGAGGAGGTGTCCGTTTTCGGTCAGCACGTCCGAGTCAAGGCATTTCCCCTCAAGCCCCGATGCGCTGCAGGGAAAAACTGTGTTTTCTCCTTCGAACTGCCTGAGGTCAATTATCTTTTCAGTAAACCTGACCTGCAGATCCCCGAAAATTCCGCTTGCTTCAAGCCTCCTTACAACCTGGGAAAGCCAGGACGGCTCCGGGGGAGCAACATCAAGGATCTCTATTTCAAGAATACTGGAGGGGTCAGGGTCATGGACAATTGTGACATGCCTGTCTACACCCGTAAAAATGACAGTGTTCACCTTCCCTGTGCAGAGCTCTAATGCGGTCTCGATCAGGAGGGAACGGTCTTTTATGTTTAATTCCCTGTCATACCTGACCACCTCATCTCCGGAGGCAAGCAGTTCGAGACTCTCAACCTTTCTGAGAAGCCCTTCTCCACTTTTAATTACATGGTAAACTGCATACTCAGAGCTGCCGGTTTCGGGATTTTCTCTTTCTTCGATCAGGTACTCCGTAAGGAAATAAATTAACTCTTCAGTGCCTGTGGGAAAGGCTTTTGTTACTCCCACATGTTTGTACTCATCAGGAAAAATCATAGGTATCGGCTGTTTGAGTAATTACTGGATCTGGTCGGCTTCTCGGACTCGACCCTGTTTCTTGCAAGTGATCTTGCTCAATCAAGTTCGTTACTGTATATTAAGCAATTATTATTCTTACTTAAGCAGTTATCATTTTTTCTTAAGCAGTTATTATTCATTCTGCTGGCTCTGTACTTTTTTTCTATGGGCAACAAGTCCGCCGTCTGTAAGCATATCGAGCAGGAAGTCAGGCAGTTTGTTTCCTCTGTACACCCCTTTTCCGGGAACTCGGACCTCGCCTTTGAGCAGGTCAACTTCGACCTCGTCCCCTTCCTGGCACTCAACATCAGCCTCCATCAGGGGCAGCCCCACGTTAATAGCGTTTCTGAAAAAGATCCTTGCAAAGGACTTTGCCACAACACAGGATACTCCCGCATACTTGAGCGCAAGGGGGGCCTGTTCCCGGGATGAGCCACAGCCAAAATTGTTTCCCGCGACTATGATGTCTCCCTCTTTCACCTTTTTAGCGAATTCAGGATCAATGCCTTCCATGGCATGGGCCGCAAAGACCTGCATGTCCTTGGTCCTCAGGTATTTCCCCGGGATAATCACATCGGTATCGACATCGTCTCCGAATTTCCAGACTCGGCCTATGATAGGGTTTTCCATCACAATTCACCTTTGAAGTAGGTTTTTTTAATAGTATATCTAAGTGGCGGATATGTGAAAGAAAAAAGTACAGTAAAAAAAGTAAAAATTGGAAGGAAAAGCAGATGTGCAGGAGGACCTGAACCGCACATCTTACTGTTTTAGACTTTAATTTTAACTGTGGGTCCTACTTTAGACCTTCACTTTTACTTCTTCTCCTTTTAACACGGCTTCTTCACTGACTCTTACTTCTGTAGTCGTATTCCCATAACTTACTACATAAGCACCTGCCGGAGCAGTATCGAACTGTGTTTCTCCAGGAATCGGTCCTTCTGTTGAATATGGAACTGTAAACTCATACCTGCCTTCAGAGTCCGAAGTTGTCGACTGGGAGTAGTCAAAGGTCCTTCCCTGGCCTGTTAGAATTGTCGTTTTTATACTAACCGTCTCGTTAGGGGCAGCGGTTCCTGTTACTTTTGCACCCTTGACGTATTCGAAAATCTTGACGTAGCCAGTATCTACCTCAGGGATGCTTCCTCCTAAAAGGAAGTTATAAACCTGTTTGTACACGACTTCCTGAGTCTGATATGCCCATGTCTCATGGACCATACGGTATTGCTTCAAGCCGTTTCCGTCCAGAATATGCAGCCTTGACTCCATCGAATTGAAGTAACGTGTAGAAGGAAGGTACTGATATTCATTTCCTGTCCAGTAAGACTGGTAGTATCCTTTGGTATCGAGAGTCCAGGCTGTCATCGCATAGAACTTGCCTGTTGCCATTTCGACGTCTGAGATTATATAACGGGCGCCGGCTTTATCGGGGTCAGGGTGGACGGCTTCAAGCACTGCACTTGCTTCTTCTTCTGATTGAGCTGTAAAGAACGTGGAAGAACCCGGCTGGTTCTCTTCTTCGATACTTCCTCTTCTGCCTCCGATTCCAGCCTGGAATGGATTTGCATTTGGTATTCTGTGCCCAATCGTTTCTATCCAGTGTCCATAGTCCCACCAGGACATGACTCCGTACACAGTATCCGGGTAATCGAAAAGTTCTCCGTTCTCAGGAGCTTCGTAAATTCCATTGTAGTCCATTCCCGGCTCAGGAGTATAAGATCGGAGCCACGTCTGTCTCTTATACACATCTGACGCTGCCGACGAATAG
>NZ_JJQY01000073.1:0-36152 GCF_000979295.1 Methanosarcina sp. 1.H.T.1A.1
AGATGTGTATAAGAGACAGTCCACAACCTGCGCAACCTGCCCGGCGTCAAACACGCCTTTACAGGCTACGGAGTGCGCTACGACCTGGCTCTTGAGGATGAAGAGTACCTCGAAGAACTTTGCGCCCACCACATAAGCGGGCAGCTGCGGGTTGCGCCTGAACATTTCTCAAAGCGAGTAACCGATGCAATGTCCAAGCCAGGGAAAGAAGTATATGAGAGATTTTCCGGAAAGTTTACCACCCTGAACAAAAAATGCGGCAAGGAACAGTACATCGTAAACTATCTGATGTCAGGACACCCTGGCTGCACCCTTGAAGATATGATCGAAATGGCAGAGTATGTGAGGGACCATGGGGGCTACACAGAACAGGTACAGGACTTTACCCCAACCCCGATGACAGTATCGACCTGCATGTATTACACAGAGCTTGACCCGTTCACCGGCAAAAAAATATACGTTGCGAGGGGCAAAAAAGAAAAAGCCATGCAGAGAGCCCTGATGCACTACATGAGTCCTGCAAACTATGAACTCGTATATGAAGCCCTGGAAAAAGCAGGAAGGCTCGACCTTGTGGGAAATGCCCATAATTGTTTGATAAGAAGAAAGAATAAATTTTATTAAAAAGGCTTAATAGGCTTTTTTATCCTGAATTTGGGAATGACGGGAATGAGCAGATTTTGCTAATTCCCTCAGTACCCCTGGCACTCACGCAGGAAAGACCTCAGTTTTCCGCTTACCTGCCCGCAGTAGGTATCCAGGGATCTTTCCTTGACCTCAATTAGCAGGTTGTTCCCCCCGTCCCAGCTAAAGTGGGCAACTATACCGTTGCCTTCAAGCACTCCGGAGTTTCCCGGCTGTACCTTTATCCCATATGCTTGCAGTTTTTTCTTCAGACAGGAAAACACGTCCGGAGTTACATTTCTAAACCTGATCCCCTGGCACCCCTCCGTGTCCAGTTTTCTTTCACCCATCTCCTTCTTTCCTCCTGCCCGAAGAAACTTTATCCGGATGCTTTCAGGAACCGTGGCACTCTTTCACGAAAGCCTTTATTTTCCGGGCTGCAGTGTCACAGCTGACAATAAACGGTTTTTCCGTGATTGTGATGGTAAGGGAAGACTTTCCGTCCCATTCGAAATCTGCAGTGACCCCCTTGCCCGAAAGTTCCCCTCTGTTTCCCGGTGGGACATGGATATCATAGTCCTGAAGCTTTTTCTTCATACATTTAAACACATCAGGGGGAACGTTCTGAAACTTAATTGGTTTACAACTCATAGATCCTATCCTCCCATAAATTCCTAAAGCTTACGTTTGTCTGTATTGCTCAATAAACAACAGTCGCCTTCAAGAAATAAAAATATAGCGTTGATCGACAGCGGACGGATTATCATTGTGTCCATCCAGGAAGATAAAATCAGGAAGATAAAAATTCTGTGATATTTACAATTAAAAAATAGAAGTCGCAAAAAAACAATTACTGATTTTACATCAGGAACAAACCTCTTCTCAGGAGCAAAAAAAGGAATTACTGAGCCGGAATGAAACCCGGCCCGGAAAAAAATCAACCATAAATCAGTAGCTAATTCACTCCAGTGCCATTGCCACGAGTTCTACAATATCGATGATCTCGACATCTCCACCTGCATCCCTGAGATTCCTCACACAGAGGGGGCAGGAGGTAACGAGGTAGTCCACGCCTTCGGGCACGTCTTCAATACGCTTTTTTGCAAGTGCAAGGGAGATGTCGGGATATCCTATCCTGACTCCGCCCCCACCGCCGCAGCAGCGGGAGTTTTCTTTGATGTTTTTCATCTCCTTGAGAGTGCAGATAGCCTGAATAACTTTCCGGGGGGCGTCATATACCTTGTTGTGCCTGCCCAGATGGCAGGGGTCGTGGTAGGTAACTGTGAGGTCAAGATGCTTCAGGTTCAGTTCTTCCAGATGTTCGGCAAGGAACTCGGGGAGGCTGATGACCCTGAGCTCTTCGGGGTAGTTGTTTTTAAGAGTGGTGTAACAACCGGCGCAGCCCGTGATAACGGTGTGAGCTCCTACCTTCCGGATCTGCTCAAGGTTATGCTCCATGATCTTCCCCGCAGCTTCCCGGAAACCAGTACGTAGGAGGGGAGAAGCACAGCACTGCTCGTCCGGCAGGAGGGTGACTCCAAAGCGCTGCAAAACCTCAAAAGTCTTTTTTGCAAATTCCGGATAGCGGTAGGAGTCGAAACAACCTACAAAGTAGACATAGTCAGACTTCTCCGGGAGGTTTGAACGTTCTGTATCGGAAAGCCAGTGCTGGCGACTTCGTGTTTCCCCAAAAGAGTTACCACTGGTCGTAATCGCAGCCTTCAGTTTTTCCTGGGCCTCAGTTGTCACACCGCATTTTACCAGCTGGGCACGGGCAGCTTCCACTACTTCAGGAGGGTTTGCTCCGGCAGGGCATTTGGCAGCGCAGATCCCACAGGTTGTGCAGGAAGCAAGGCTTGAGAGGACATCTTCTGACGGCGGCCTTCCTTCGAGCAGACTCTTAATGATAAGCATTCTTCCGCGTGTATTGGCGGACTCCCAGCCAACTACATCAAAGACCGGGCAGACTGAACGGCAGGTTCCACACTGCACGCATTTATAAACCGAACGGCGGTCAATTTCAAAGGGCTGCTCTTTGCCGTTAGTCTCACTTTTCTCTCTGGCCTCACTTATTCCACTTTCTTTCATTTCTTCTGCTCTCTTAGTTTCCTTTTTTCCTTCGTTTTTCACGGCTCTCACAACCCCAGCTTGCCCGGGTTCAGGATTCCTTTCGGGTCAAGGGCTTTCTTGATTGCACGCATTACCTCAAGGGCCGGACCCCACTGGGCTTCCATATACTGGCCGCGGGCAGCCCCCACACCGTGTTCGGAACTGACCGTACCTCCAAGTTCTATTGCAGTCCTGTGGATCAGATCAGCAGCCCTGTTCAAGCGGTCCCACTCGTCCTTATTCAGGACGTCAATGAAAAGGGCAAGGTGCAGGTTTCCGTCTCCAATATGCCCGTACTTCATGGCAGGCAGGTTAAATTTCTCAGAAATTTCCTGTGCTCTCCTGAGTAGTTCCGGAATCTTCTTTATAGGAACTCCCACGTCTTCCCCCACATAAATCCTGGTTTTCGTGGGATCAAGGCGGGAAACAGCAGCCCCTACAAGCTTTCTGGCTGCCCAGATATCGGCCATTTCCTTTTCACTTTCCGCAAGCTTTATGGAGAGGGCAAGGGGGGAACAGACCTCTATTATCTGCTCTGCAGCCTCACGCGCCGAGTTTTCGGTACCGTCGACCTCGAAAAGGATTACATCTCCTTCCGAGGGGAGCACAAGTTTCGGATCGTAGCGTTTAAGCACCTGCAGGGAAACCCTGTCAAGGATCTCGCAGGCTGAGGGGATGACCCCGTTTGAAAAAGTCTTTACAACTGCCTGCCCTGCAATCTCAGCACTTTTAAAGGATGCGATTACAAGTTTCCGGGTCTTGGGGAGAGGCGCGATCTTCAGGCTGGCTTTAGTGACGATTCCGAGCGTGCCTTCAGAGCCTATAATAAGCTGGGTCAGGTCATAACCTGCAGCGGATTTCAACATTTTTGAGCCTGTGTGAATGACAGTCCCATCCGCAAGCACCACTTCCAGGTCACGGACATAGTGCCTGGTGGTGCCGTATTTGACACAGCGCATTCCGCTTGCATTATAAGCGATCATGCCCCCGATAGTGCACATGGCAGAACTGCCCGGGTTAGGGGGAAAGAAAAAGCCGTATGGCTTTAAGGCGTCATTAAGGACATCCTGGATTACTCCCGGTTCCACGACTATCTGGATGTTGTCAATATCGATTTCAAGAATGCGGTTCATTCCCGACATGTCCAGCACAATGCCCCCTCCAACAGGGACTGCGCCTCCGGCAAGTCCGGTGCCTGCTCCCCTTGCAGTCACAGGGATTTCATTTTCATAAGCAAGCCTGACAATGCGGCTGACTTCGTCCGTGCTTGTAGGGCGTACCACGTAATCAGGCATCCCTTTGACCTGGGATGCGTCAGAAGAATAACAATAAAGTTCAGAAGGCGAGACCGAGAGCCGCTCGCCAACGATTTTTCGAAGCTCTGCAGTTATATCCATTATAGACCTCAAATCTGGAATTCGGATGTGAAAAATAGAAAGTTCTGCCACAGTTGGGACAGAAATGAGAGATAAGTTGCAGCAGATAATCAATATTAATAATATATAAGAATATACCATCCTCCTTCCTCCTGAGATCTATTTAAAAACCAGAAGAAAATTGACAGCTTTTCAGATTAAAGTGAAGGTAAAGTAAGGAAAAAGAAAGAGAGATAAGAACTTTTTCAGAAAAATGTGCAGGGCAAACCTTTACATCCTGATAGACATAAGAGGACAAATATGACACAGTACTTTGAAATAGAAAATAGAGATGGAGCAGCACGTATAGGAAAACTCCTGCTCTCTCCCGAACTCCGCACTCCCTGTGCCCTGCATACGGCAGCACTAGGAAACCTTGAAAACCCTGGATCTATTGTTGATGCAGGCAGCCTCTGGACTGTTGACCGGAAAGAACTTGCAGCACGCATAAAGGAAATTCGTGAGAAAACAGGAAAGGGGACTCTCATAATCCTTCCCCATCAGACTTATACGCCTGCCATTCCAGCCGAATCACTCGAAAAAGTAGAAACATTTACTGCCACAAGGGATGGAAATACTGAAGATGAAGGTCCTACAGGTTCTTTTCTTAGACCAGAAGGAGAGATTCAGAAGAGCGACCTTTATATAATGGAAGGGGCAGGGACTCTGGAAAATAACGCTCGACGGTTTCTTGAAACCTTAATAGGCCTGAGAAACCAGATCCCCCCAGATACTGCTCTCTATGCCCCCAACCTGGCCCGTCCTGAAAATGCAGCAATGCTCGCCTACATCGGGATAGATGTTATGGATGATACAAAGGCAGAAATTGCAGCCTATTCTGACATCTACCTTACAACTGCAGGTAGTTTCTATCTTGATTCCCTGGTAGAGTTTCCCTGCAGGTGCAGGGTATGTGCCGCCACAACGCCCGCAGAGCTTCTAACTCTCCCGAGAGCCGAAAGGGCAAAGCTTCTTTCAGCCCATAACAGAGACGCCCTTGACGCCGAACTTGCTCTTGTCCGCGAAAAAATTAGGGCGGGGACACTGCGGGAGTACGTGGAAGGACAGTGCAGGGTCAGGCCCTGGCTTACAGCCCTGCTGCGCTTTGGGGATTTCGAATATTCCTACCTTGAAGAAAGAGTTCCCGCTTTCCGGCAAAACCAGCTCCTTGCAGATACTTCCGAAGCCCTTTCAAGGATCGAAGTGGTCAGGTTTGCACAGCGTGTGCAGGAAAGGTATGCACCTCCGGACCTTGATATTCTCCTGCTCCTCCCGTGTGCAGCTAAAAAACCCTATTCAATTTCCCAATCCCACCAGAAGTTCATCCTTACCCTTGGCAAATACCGGAAGTTTGTCCATGAGGTAATCATAACCTCACCCCTGGGAATTGTGCCCAGGGAACTCGAATTAACCTATCCGGCAGCCCATTACGATACTGCGGTTACGGGGCACTGGGACGAAGATGAAAAAGCCTGGGTTTCCGGATGCCTTGAAGCCTATCTCTCAAAACACGGGTATAAAACAATAGTTGCCCATGTGGAAGGGGCGTACAGGGAGATCTGTGAAAGGGTAGCTGAAAAACTGGGGATTGACATAGTCTATACTGCCGGGGAAAGTCTCACGTCCTATGAGTCTCTTTCGAACCTGAAAAATACTGTTGAATCTATCTGCATATCCGAGAATTTCAGCCAGAAAAAACAGAATGCTGAAGAAGAGAAGAAGAATTTCGTAAAGGCGGTTGCAGGCTATCAATTCGGAGAGGGCGCAGAGTTTCTCTTTTCGGAAGAAGTCGGAAACCCGGTGGTTAAAGGCCGTTTCCCGAAGTACCAGCTCTTTGCCGGGAAAAAACAGCTTGCAACTTTAATCCCGCAGTACGGGATGCTTGCCCTTTCTCCTGAAGGAGCGGAACTGGTACTAAAAAGTGAGAAATATGTGGTAAAGATTGACGACTTTGTCCCACGTGGTTCCATTCTTGCCCCTGGTGTGCTTGAGGCAGACCCCGAAATACGACCAAATGACGAGGTAATAGTTCTCGGGAAAAAAGCTCTCTGTGTAGGAAGGGCTATGATGAGCGGGAGAGAAATGGAAGAATCAGGCAGGGGTGTTGCTGTAGACGTCCGGCATGTAAAAAAACTTTAAACCTGAAAACTTTAAACCTGAAAACTTTAAATCTGAAGACCTTGGGGCTGAAAACTTTAAAGCTGATTATCTAGCCTGATTTTCAGCCCGGTAAAACATTACAGAAGTGCGGAGCCTGCGTCAAAAAAGATATTCCTGAATAGAAAATATATAGAACAGAAAGCCATACAGGCTTCCTTGAGAGAGTGGGTCTTCCCTCGAAGAAGTAATAAAATGGCAGGAATATATAATGATATTATGATAAGACGTTTCACACCTGAGGACTTCCAGGAAATAGTCGAAATTGAAGAAGAGGCTTTTTCGGAGCATAATTCCCTGGTGTATATGAACTTTTACGAGATGGTTGGAGACGGCTTCCTTGTTGCGGAACAGGATGGAAAAGTAGTAGGGTATGTAGTGGGCTACCGTTCCGCGGAAAACGAAGGGCATATTTTTTCCGTTGGCGTAAAAAAAGAATATCGGGGAAGGGGAATAGGCACGGAACTTATTCATGCCATATGTGACGTTTTTGTTGCAAACGGGCTTAGATACGCGAGACTGGAAGTAAGAAACAGTAACACTGACGCACAAAAATTATACAGATCGATAGGATTCGTATCCTGCTGGACTGAAAAAAAGTATTATTCAGATGGAGAAGACGGTATGGTTATGAAAATGCATCTGCACCCATACCGCCTCTTGATCTCAAAACAAAAATATCTCGAACCCGTATTCTCGAACAACGAACTCTTTACTACAATCAAGGGCCCTATCAGTTATTACCGATGAGCTTAATGACGGAATTCAAAGAATCTCTCATATGGGTAGACGCTTCCTCGAAGATAGGGTCATCCCGTGACATGAGAGTGGCAAGCTCGCCTCCCAAAATAAAAATTGCGCGCTTGTGATCCGCCTTGCTCCTGTGGATGTGGACGGGGCTTATCGATAAAGCCTTGTAGTCATCGAACTCGTGCGTTACACCGTGCCTCTCAAAGTATCTCTTCATTTGAGCCATATATGTGTGCAGTTGTATCAGTTCTTCCTTGTGCATAGCGAACAGACCTACAATTTTTCAATTAAATACCTACAATTTTACAAGATCAATTAAATACCTACAATTTTACAAGATCAATTAAATATTATCTTGAACCGAATAAAAGAATTACCCGAGGAAATTTGTTTCCTAGTTTTTGTTAATAAACTTTTTCATATAATGTAAATGATAAATGATGATGAATTGTAGGATAGAGTGTGAATTTTAGTAGTATAGTGTGAATCCATGCCAAATCGTAGTGATTTCCCCGGAGATATATATAAATGATACACATAAAATAATAACAATGAAATAATTAGTTCCTGACCAGGAGAATATACTCAATGGCATATATTTATTGGAATTATTTTTGGGTACGGTACCTATTTTCAGGGAAAAATTGACTCTATGACGAAAAACAGACGTAAATAAACGATTTTTTAAAAACAACAAGAAAAGAAATAAAAAAGATGAAGAAAGGAAGTAAAAAGACCTGCTCAGAGCATGCTGGAGGTCATAACTTCCATATCTGCAGGAACTTTAGCAAGATTTCCTATTTTTACCCCTACAAGATTCTTGATTGCATTACTCGAAGCAATATCAACGAGCCTCTGAGTAATTACACCATCAAAAATCACACTTTTCACATTGTCTTTGTAGGTTTTTAACCTGCTTGCAAGGTCTCTGACTGCCATTTCCTCTATTACCCGGTCTTCAGAATCCAGAATCCTTGCCGTCAATGTTCCTTTAAGGGCGTCTACATGCGGTCTGAACCTCACCGCTTCAGGAGAGAGTGGAGCCGGAGCCTGTCTGGCAGGAGCGGGGGAAACCCTTACGGCCTCTCCGCCAGGAACTTTCACAGCTGAAACCTTCTCAGAAACCTTCTCAGCTGAAACCTTCTCAGCTGAGGCCTTTCCTCTGGGAACCCTGGTGACTGGAACTGCTCTTGCTATAACTGGCTTTGAGACAGCCTTTCTTGCCTCAACTCTTTCTACCGTTGCATGAGTTTTTTCAGAGGGCCTTTCGGGAACTTTTTCCGAAGTTTTCTCAGAAGCCGCCTCTTCCATTTCTTCAGGGGATTCCTCTTCGTAAACGTCTGTCTTTGAAGATACCCTGTGAACTTTCACACGTTTGTGTAACTTCTTCTCCGCAATTCTGGGAGCAACTTCAGGTGCTCTTATCTTTCTCTTGGAAATGTGTTCCAGCCTGCAGGCACTATCTTCAGTTTCTTTTTCCTGGATTCCGTATTTCTCAATAATCTGTTCCACTGGAACTTTTCGGCGCAAAGACCTGATTATTTCTTTCTGGACAAGGTCTTCTACACCCTTGCCATCTGGAGCACGGGCAACATAATCGATATCTGCCACCTGCAGGAGTTCACGTATAATGAGTTCTCCACCCCGATCTCCGTCCGTAAAAGCAGTTACTGTTTTCTTTTTAGTAAGTTCAGCGACCTCAGGTGGAATGTTAGTTCCGCCCACGCAGATGGTGTTCTTTATACCATAGCGAAGCAGGGTCAGGATGTCAGCCCTTCCTTCAACAATAATGATAGCGTCCGAGTTGAGCACGTTCGGCCCGCAGGGTATCCTTGACTTGCCATAATAAGTCAGTTCGTCAACCCTTACGGACTGCCGGACTTCGTCGGCAAGTTCCTGAGATTCGGGTACAGTCTCATCGAACATTTTCGTGAAGATGAGTTTTGCCCTTTCAATAATTTTTTTGCGCTTTACAGCCCTTACATCTTCGACCTGGAAAACCTCAATTTTGGCACTGCAAGGACCTACCCTGTCAATGGTTTCCAGAGATGCTGCAAGAATCGATGTCTCTACTTTATCAAGGCTCGAAGGAACAAAGATATTTCCTTTGGTTTTTCCACCTTTGGCGGTAACCATTACCTCGATCCTGCCGATCCTTCCGGTCTTCTGCAGATCACGCAGATCAAGATCGGCTCCAAGCAGCCCTTCAGTCTGACCAAAAATTGCGCCTACGATATCAGGACGCTCAATTACCCCATCAGCATTGATTTTAGAATGAATAATGTATTTTGTAGTATCAGTATTTTGCATGTGAATTCTCCCAAACTATTATAACGATTTATCATGAACGATGTATTATAAACGAGGTATTATGAACAATGTATTGTGAACGTTTTTTCGTTGGTGATTTTTTTAATTAATCGACGGGAAATAACCCTTAACACCCGAACAATTCCGGCATACAATTCTTTTTCCGTCTTCAGGCTCATAGTACTTTTCTGGTAGTACAAACCTATCCTCTATATCCTGGAAACGTGCTGGATACCATAAAGGGCCAGAAAATGCAAAAATAGTAGTAAAAATCAGATTTAAAACCAGATCAGAGATAATACACCCTTGAAAAGACAGATTTCATAATTGAGGATTACTATGAACCCTATGAACCGGAAAGAGGAGTTCCGAACCTGCCTGCAACTGCCTGTTGCGCTTATGCCAGGATAATTAAACCGGCGGAATACTTCCTGACTGTTGCTTGATGAAATCTTACCTGCAAGGCAAATCGCCAGATAAGTACCAGCCTGGTTTTAAAGCTCTCAAAGATAGAGCTATTCCTGATTTTCGACCAAAGTATAACAGTATACCTCCACAATATCCACGGAGGCTTTTTGCACCTGCCCGAAAATCTTTGCCCTAACATAAGCTTATTGATGGGTCTGAAATAACTCTCAGAGTCCCAAGTCAAATAATGTGTTTACCATTCAATATACCTGATAACTGAAGACTTCCAGAGATATTCCCAGAGATGGGATAAACCTGAGGCGTGAACAGCTAGAGTGTGCCAGACGCCTTTTTGATTAAACAAGTATCCCTAAACGATAAGTGGTAAAGCAGTGAATGAAATGCATCAGGTTTATTGAAAGCACTTTTTGACTATTACTTCATGGGTGATAAGTATAAGGTTTATTTTTGGACTGAATGGTATTAGCCCTGAATTGGTAACATGTATAATCTGAAATTTCTATTAAGTTTGCATACGTTTAGTTACGTAAGATTCTTTACGAATCCGGTAGGTGATGAATGGATGAAGTAATTAATTTATGATATGACCTGACAGAACAGCTCCCGCCCGCCTTAAAGCAACTTCGGAGAAACAGGAATCCTGTATGTCACATGTCTTAAATTCATATGTCTAATGCCTGCAGGCTTTAAGAACTTTGTGGTTATTTAAAAGGTTAGTTAACCCTGAATTATTTTAATTCATTCTTGATAAATTTAAGGATAATGATATCTGGAAATGTTCTCAAAATTCCTAAAAAAGAGTTAATTAGAAAAATTTAGAAAAGTATATATAAAACAAAGAACGTCTAAAAATTTGAACGAGCGAGACAAATACACTGTTTTATGTATTAACCCCCCCACTCCCAACTCGCTCGTTCACCCCCCCATAAAATCATTATCTTTCTCTTTTGTTTTCTGGTAAACACCTTCAAATGGATATTTTCAGGAAAGATGTTCGATTAAACTTAATTAATAGGACACTGAAGGACACTGAAAGTCTTTCCAGATCATCTATCTCCCCGGGTACTGAAGGCTCTCTGGATGTTGAAGGCTCTCCGGATGTTGAAGGCTCTTCGGGTGTTGAAGGTTCTTTTCCTTTTAAAAACCTATAATAGGCGCGAAACACCATTATAAAAAGCATGGGAAGCGATTTTGGCGTAAAGGATGCTGCAGGCAAAGTTATTCAAACCGCAGGTGAAGTTCAGGAAGAGGTCCCTGAAAAAGTCTCCGCACAGGCCAGGATAGATAAAAACCTTACAAGGGTGGTCATTATAGGAGGGGGGGCCTGTGGCATGGCAGCTGCTACCAAGATCAGGAGGCAGAGTGACTTTAAAATAACTGTGCTTTCATCTGATTCCCACACAGCTTACAGTCACTGCGGAATTCCTTTTGTTCTGGGCAGGGAAATTGAAAGTTTTGAAAAACTGATTGTAAAACCTCCGGGTTTTTTCAGGGAAAAAAACATAGATGTGAAACTGAACGAGAAAGTGAGGTCAATAGACCTGACCAAGCGGGTCGCCCTGACAGGAGAAGGAGCCTATCCTTTTGACAAACTGGTGATTGCTACAGGGAGCCTGCCCTTTATATCTCGCAAAAGCCAGGCAAATATTCTACCTTACGGAATCTTCACGCTCAGGAGCCTTGCTGACGGCATGCTCTTTGGAAAAGCCCTGGAAACCGCCCGGACAGTATGCATCGTAGGTGGAGGTACAATAGGAATTGAATGTGCCTCAGCCCTAAAAAAGCGAGGAATTAAAACTATCCTTATAACCAGAAGTAAAGACCTGCTTTCCAGCCAGTTTGATTCCGAGATGTCTGCAATTGTCAGGGCACACCTTGAAACCCTCGGTGTGGAAGTTATTACCGGGGAACCTATATTTTTACCTGAAAATTTCTGGAAAGAAAAAACTGTATTTGTAAAGGACAGGCAGTTTCCTGCAGACCTTGTGCTCCTGGCAACCGGTGTAAAACCTGAAGTATACCTTGCCAGAGAAGCAGGGATAGATATTGGAAAAGCAGGAGGAATAGTCGTAAATGAAATGCTTCAGGTAAAGGCAGGAGGGGAATTTCTCCCCCATGTATACGCAGGTGGCGAATGTGCGGAAGTTACGGACCTTGTAACCGGGGAAAGCAGGCTCAGCCAGCTGGGCACAACTGCACGGCGTATGGCAGATGTGATCGGAAATAATATTACAGGCAAATACTCTACTTTCGGACCCCTTGCTGACCCCTGGGTAGCTGTTGCTGGAGACCTGCAATTCGGAGGAGTTGGGCTTACACCCGAACAGGCGGAAAGGCAGGGGATAAAAGTTGTAACCGGATTTTCCCGCGGGCGCACGAGAGCTTCCTACTATCCAGGTCGAAAAGATCTCTATATAAAACTCCATTTTAAAGACGGCTGCCTTGCAGGAGCGCAACTCGCAGGTGGAGAAGGAATAAAGGAAAGAATCGATGCCCTCTCCCTTGCAATAAGAAAGAAAACAACAATCAAAGACCTTCTTAGCCTTGAAACCTGCTATGCGCCCCCAGTTTCCATGCTTGTGGATCCGCTCATGCCGGCTGTAAAAGACGCAGTCAGAAATATGCGGAAGGATAAAACAAATGAACTGGACCCGGATAAGAGCTCGGATGAAAGATATGGTTAAATCACAGGACGAAAAAAACGGAATGAAATAAGGAGAGAGGGAAATGATAGAAATTGACGGTTCATATGGGGAAGGAGGAGGACAGGTGGTCAGGACAGCTGTTGCCCTTTCTGCAGTTACTGGAAAAGAAGTAAAGGTTACGAACATAAGGAAAAACAGACCTAATCCCGGCCTGAAACAACAGCACCTGAAAGCTTTGGAAACTGCAGCCAGGATCTGCGAAGCACGGGTTTCAGGGCTTTTTCCGGGTTCTTCAGAGTTATTTTTTGCTCCAGTGGAAATAAAGGGGGGGAAATATGAGATTGATATCGGGACCGCAGGAAGCATAACCCTGTTTCTGCAAAGCCTTATGCCAGCCCTGCCTTTTGCAAAAGAAAAAATCGAAATAACGATACGTGGAGGAACTGACGTTGCTTGGTCACCGACAATTGACTACCTTCAGCATGTAACCTTCAGGGCACTTGAACAACTTGGATATGCAGGCAGCGTGACCCTGAAAAATCGCGGTTACTATCCCAGGGGAGGAGGAGAGGTCTCAGCTATTTTTGAACCCTGTAAGCTTCGTGGTTTTCATTTCCGAAAGGAAGGAGAAAACAAAAGAGCCGGAAAAAACCGAATAGAAGAGGAAAACCAAAAAAGAGGGGAGAACCAAAACCAGAGGAAAGAAGTCATGGGAATTTCACATGCATCGAATCTTCCGGCACATGTGCCAGCCCGCCAGGCTGAAGCTGCCGAATCCATGCTTCTTGAAGCCGGATACGGTTCAAGGATCAAGGTCCGGTCCTGCGAATTACTTTCCACAGGAAGCGGGATAACCCTCTGGTCCGGTTATTGCGGAGGAAGTGCCCTTGGAGAAAGGGGACTGCCTGCTGAAAAGGTTGGCAGGCGCGCTGCAGAAGAGATCATCTCGGAACTCAGAACAGAAGCCTCTGTAGATGTACATCTGGCAGATCAGCTGATCCCGTATATGGCACTTGCAGGAAACAGTTCTTACACGGTCCGTGAGCTGACTTTGCATGCGGCAACAAACATCTGGGTCACAGAACAGTTTCTTGATGTGAAATTCAGGATAGAGGAAAAAGAGGGACTTTTTGAAGTATCAGTAGACTGATTAAAGGAAAAAAGGAGAAAAAGGAAAAAAAATAGAAAATGACACGAAAAACCAACAGATGAAAATAAGTAAAAAATGAGTACGGAAAAAGACAGTGAGAAAAAAAGTAAGAAAAACCATTAAGGGGAAATTAGTCCTCGAGTACAAACAGGTACTCAGGTGGTATCTTTTCCGCGAGTACGATGTAATCCGTTGCAAGCTTTAGAGAAATTCCGTCATCCTGAGCTCTAAAGGCGTCAACCTGCAGGATCACAGGACTTTCAGTGTGAATCAGGGCAACTTCAGTTGCCTTTTCATATGAAGTGCTGAGATGAACATAGCGCTGTTTGATAGGGAAAATTCCGTTCTCGAGCAGTACATCAACTTCCTCCGGGCTTGCCCCGTAGTACACGTATGGAGTATCGCTTTCCTCGTAGTCAAGATCAATGTTAACAGAATGTCCGTAACGTGCCCTTATCATAGACCCGCTGATCTGATATCTTCCTTTTTCATCGGACTCCACAAGGGCATAAAGGTACTCTTTCCTCATCCAGTTATAACGTTTATTCATAACGTCACAGAAGGTGTTAAGGTCCACCCAACCGTATTTGTCCATTTTAACTCCTGCAGATGCCGGGAAATGCCGGAGAGTACCTGATACAAACCTGCCGAGCTTTTCTTCCCTGCCGTCGTCCAGCACGTATCTACCAGGGCATTTACACTGCTGACAGCTGCCTCCTCTAAAATAGCCGTGATCAGTGCATTTTCGAATCATAGTATCACGTACATAATGAAACTTTACCATAAATAAGGTTTTGTTTTAATTTGCTTTATTTCTTAAAATTAGTTTTTGATAAGAGAATTTTAAGCCTTTACCTTCAAAATTCTGATTTCTCTACCTCTCAGTTATTCTCTCAGTTATCCCTCATCTTCTGTTATCCCCGTGCCTGCGGTCCTTCCAAGGGTTTTGTAGAGCAGGAAGCCTGAAATGGAGAAAATGGCAGCTCCAAGCATTGTCGCCCTAAAGCCGAAAAGCTGGGATAGGCCTCCTCCGAGAATGGCTCCCACAACCCCTGCAGCCCCGATCATTGAGTTGATCAGACCTGCTGCTGTAGCTTTATCCGGATTCAGTTCCACAACCCTGCGGGTTGAACCCACATAGAGAAAAGACCAGGAGCAGGCAACGACGAACATCCCGGGGATGACGTAAAGATAGGAGGAGGCAAAGGCATAACTGATAAAACCGACCACTGAGAGCAGGTAGCCCGCACGGATCAACTTTTCGTTTTCAAACGGGTCAAGCCTGCGCATTATCAGAAACTGGACTGCAGGATTTATAGCATAAATAACTCCGATCCAGAAGGCGCCTGCTCCGAGCTCCCGGAGATAGAGGGGAAAAATAGTCCAGACCCCGACGGCTCCGGTATGCCGCAGGAAGAGAGAGAAATAGGTCCCTGAATTCTTCAGCAGTGTGTTAAGGGAAAAGTAAGAAATATTCAGCTGCGGTTTTTCAATGTCTTTTAACCTGAAAGCCTGCAGGAAACATAAGGCATAAAAGAGAGATGAAAGTCCAAAAAGCAGATCCATTCTTACCCCTATCACCCCTGCCAGAAGAAAACCCGCCATCCAGCCGAGAGAACCCAGAGAAATAAACCTTCCGAGGCTCTGCTTCTGATAATGGGCGTAGGCTATCAGGGCCCCTGGATGAATCCCAACACTGAAACCGGCTAGAGCCCTTGCAAGCATGAGGGCAGAAGGATCGGTAGCAAAGACCTGAAGAAAAAAGGCGGCTACAGCAAACCCAAAACTTCCCTGAAGCACTGTACGCAGATGGTGAAGGTCGGCAAGCCTTCCGAAAATAAAGGAAGAAAGAAGGGTTGTGACAGAATAGATCCCCACTATAACCCCGATCTCGATATAAGAGGCACCGAGTGATGCGGCAAAAACGGGAATAAAAAGCAGCGAGAGAACATTAGCCATGTTTGAAAGGAACTGGACGTTATTTATTCTCATCAAGCAGATTCACACGATAAAAAGCACCGGCATAACTTATTATGTTTTCCAAAATGTGAGTTAAAATAAAAGCCACTCACTCAAAAGAATCACTCTCAAGATACTCGCCCAGCACACAAGATAATCTCATCCCGAATATTGAATACTTTCACCCTGCATACAGTAGCCTTTAGTAAGACACTTTACATACCGTATCAAGAGCTCTTTAAAAAGATAACCAAAAAAGGAAAAAGACTTACCAAATAATATTTAATTTTTAGGGATATTCTTATTATGCATTAATGAAAGGACGTATAGAACCTGGTGATTTCTCATATGAAATTGGAAGATATTTTATCTTAAGTTTGAAAATATTTGTTCTGAATTTTCACCTCAAGCTTTCACCTGAAATATATCAGATTTCCAAAAAGTTTCACATCTCAAAATAACACTAATAAGAACTGTCTTTCAGGGACAAACACCTGATATTTAAGGCAAGAATACATATCGAAGAAAAGAACCACCAAACACTGAAGGTAAGTATTAAACATTCAAGGGAGTACCATGACCGATATTGATACTATTTATAAGAAGCTCAGCCATGTCATCAGTAGAGAGGATTTCCTGCAGCGCACACAGGAAAAGGTCGAGAATATGGGAGGGCTTTGTGATGAGGCGATGGCTGCCATGCTGGTTGCCAATGAACTGGGATTCTCGGATGCAGGCATGGACAGCGTGAAAATAGAAAATATTACACCCGAGAGCGGACCTGTTAATTTTATTGCAAGAATTGTTTCGGTTTTTGATATCAAGGAATTTACCCGGAACGACGGTACTATAGGTAGAGTTGGAAATCTGATCGTCGGAGACGAAACCGGAAAAGTAAAGTTAACCCTGTGGGACAATATGGCAGACCTGATTAAAAACGGAAAAATAACGGTAGGGCAAACCGTTCAGGTCAGTGGCTATGCAAAGCAGGGCTATTCCGGAGTGGAAGTTAACATAGGCAATAATGGAGTCCTGACCGAAAGTGAAGAGGAAGTTGATGTTGCTTCGAGCAACCAGAATATAAAGGACATAAAAGACGGAATGGGAGACCTAAACCTTACTGGAAAGGTGCTGGAGGTTTCCGAAGTCAAGACTTTCCAGCGCAAAGACGGCAGCAGCGGGAGAGTTGGAAACCTGATGATTGGGGATTCCACAGGCACACTCAGAGTAACTCTCTGGGACGAAAAAACCGATTTTTTGAACCAGATTGAGTACGGGGACACTGTTGAACTGATCAATGCTTACGCCCGTGAAAATGCCTTTACGCAGAAAGTGGAGCTGCAAATAGGAAACAGGAGCATAATCAGAAAAAGCGAAAAGGAAATCGAATATAAAGAAGAGTTTACCCCTGTTGAAGATATAAAAGCTGACATGAATAATATCAATATTTCAGGAAGGATACTTGATATCTCAGAAGTCCGAACCTTTGAGAAAAAAGACGGCTCCGCCGGCAGGGTTGGAAACATCCTTCTGGGCGATTCCACAGGCAAAATCAGGCTCACACTCTGGGACGAAAAAACCGATTTTCTTGACGAGATTGAATTCGATGAAACCGTAGAGGTTCTCAATGCTTATTCCCGGGAAAACACATTCAGCCAGCAGGTGGAACTCAGCCTGGGAGCCAGAGGGATAATTCAGAGAAGTGAAAAAAAGGTTGAGTACAGGGAGAAATTTACTGACATCACCAACATTATCCCGGGAGAAAGTTATTCTGTCCAGGGAAAAGTTTCCGAAATCGGAGAACTAAGAGAATTTGAGAAGGAAGACGGAACCGAAAGTGTGGTCGCAAACCTGCAGCTTAAGGACGAAACAGGCAGTATCCGGCTAACTCTCTGGGGAGAACAGGCCTATGTGATAGAGGACCTGGATATCGACTCCGAGATCCAGATCATTGACGCTTATGCCAAGTATGGGTTGAACGAAGAAATGGAACTTAGCGTTGGGAACAGGAGTAGAGTGATTATTCTCTGATCACTCCCTATTTTTAACTGTTTTTAACTGTTTTTAACTGTTTTTAACTATTTATTTATGCATATATGTTCTTTGTTGAATAATTATCGGCTTCGATTTGGTTTTATTCATTTCAGTTTTTGTCTGGATTTTACTAAATTTTGTCTGAATTTTTATTTTACCTTTTTATCCAGTTTTTGCATTTTTACTTGCGATCTAATTTCTATTTTCTCTGTTTTACTCTTTACACAAACTATTAGCAATTTTAAATCCGGAAATTTGCGGATAAAAAGTGAGAAAATAGGTTCCAGTGGAAATATAGGGGTCTGAAAAATTTCCTGTGAAAAAAATCAATAGCATTATAAATATAATTCAGAATAATTTATTCTGTATAAAGCTTTTTTCTAAGATAGATTTCTCTTCTGCTGCTTCTCCCTGATGTTTTTTCAAGAAACTGCGATATTTATAATTCTAAGCAAAAATTTCCAGTGGAAATGAGGGGGTTATAAAAAAATTCCTGCCGGACTTTCATAAACCTTTCGTGAAGAAATCGACGGCTTAGGCCTCAAAAACGGTTTCTGCACCCACTTTATGTAAATTCTAGTATTTACAAAAAAAAAGAAATGCCGTTATCATTATGTACTATTGACTCGTATATAATGAGTGTTATAAAAAGGTCTTAGAAGTGCGGGAAAGACCTTTAAAGGGAAACGCGCCTGAAGAAATATTTGAACGGAAAGCTTACCGGAACACCGGCTTTTCAGGATTTCACTCCAGATCGGTATAAAAAGGGGAAGTTTAAAGGGATCTGGAATATTTTTCCATGGGAAATTGAAAACCTGAAGAGATTTTAATAGTAAGTTTGCCGGGGTTTGGGATGCTGAAAGAATAAAGGGGGATCGGCAGTTAATGGTTGATGAACCTGAAGGGGAACCAGGTACTGATATTCACAACAGAGAAATTGAGAGGGAGGTCTCGGTTGCTGAAGTGATGAATAAAACAGTCATCACAATGGACATTAACACAGATATTCCTGCCATTGCAAGGGAAATGGTCAAACACGATGTCGGAAGCGTAATTATTACAGAAAACGAAAAGGCCATGGGGATCATAACTGAAAGGGACCTTGTGAAGGGTATCGTTACAGAGGACAGAAAACCAGGTGAAGTAAATGCAAGCAAAATCCTCTCCACCCCGCTGTTAACCGTGGGACCTGAGACAAGTGTCGTAAAAGCTTCCGAAATTATGTTGAAAGCCAATATTAAAAGGCTACCAGTCCTGGAAAACGGTACAATAATAGGAGTGATTTCAAATACCGATATTCTGATGGTAACACCCGGACTCAGTACCATACTCAAGGATCTTATTGATATGAACCGGGAAGCTCTCCTCTCCGTTCCTTCAATGGGGGAGATTGAAGAAGACTTCAGTACAGGAATATGTGAATCATGTTCTTATAATTCAGTAGACCTGAAATTAGTGGACGGCAGATACTTATGCGAAAACTGTCGGCAAGCAGAAGGGGAGAGTTACGAATGAATCACGAGCTTGAAATCTCGACTTTCAAATTATCTGTCTTAACGAAAGCGCAGGGAGGTAAACTATGAACGTCAGCGAGATTATGACAGTGGGGGCTGTAAGTGTCAAAGAAGGGGATTTCATAACTCATGCCCGTCAAATGATGCGTGATTACTTACTTCGAGGTCTTGTTGTTATTGATGAGGGAAACAGGCTTGTGGGAATGCTCAATGACCAGGATATCATGAGGATTACGTCCACGCGCTCGGATGTCACGGTGGGTGGATATGCAAGGCAATCCCCGACAGTCACTCCGGATATGGATGTTGTGAAAGCTGCAAAATTGATGGTGCAATCGAAACAGAACAGGGTTCCGGTTGTTAAATCAACAACAGACCATACGGTTGTAGGTGTCCTGAGTGACGTTGATATTCTCAAAAAAGTGGAACTTCCCAAAAGTGTTTCGAAGACCATAGAAACGGTTATGACAAAAAAAGTCGAAACCTGTTTGCCGGATGAAAGGGTCTCCAAGATTTGGAATTATATGATAGAGACGGATTATACCGGTATTCCAGTAGTTTCAAAGAAAGGCGATCCCATCGGGATGATAACAAGAAGGGATATAATTAAATCAGGCATTTTGAGAAGGTCCGTAGAAGACGAACGGGCAACAAGGCCAAACGAAAGTCCTAAAGTTGAAAAGATTATGTCAACTCCTGCATATACTCTTTCAGAGAACGATTCCGTAAAGAGTGCGATTGAAATGATTATTCGGCATGATATCGGAAGAGTTACTGTAGTAAATGAACAGGGTAAAATATCCGGAATCGTTGACAGGCAGGACCTTCTGGGATCCATCGCCAACGTGTGGTCTGAGTAATCCTTAGGCAGAGAGCCAATTATCTAAATGTCTTTAATGACATTTTAACCCTTTTAAGAAAGAACTTTCCAGTGGAATAGTGAAACCGGTCACATAACTGATCACAAATTGCATGAAAGGTAATAGACAGGTTCTCGCGCAAAAGGATTATAATGATTAAAGATTATAATTAATGAAGATTACAATTAATAGAGAGTACAGATTGACAAACAAAAGTAAGTGTTCAGAAAGATTCGAGAGAAGATTGCTTTAAGGTTTGTTTGTTTCCAACAGTTAACCATGAGTCTGCTAAAATATGAATTGGGCTCAAGGGATAAATTCCTGCAAAATGCGGGTAGAGGAAAAACGGAAGATGAAAAAAGCAATTAACTGCAACTCGATTCGGTGATCCTATTGAACAAAAATAAGACATTTGTACCAGTCGAAAAAATGAATGTTCAGCCAAACCTGAACAAGTCAGGCAAAAAAGCGCAACAGAAAGACCCGCACATGGTCAGCAGCATGGGCACAATGAGAATAGGCCCAAGTTTCAAGTCCCGCATTGCGGAACATGAAGGAAGAATTCTTGCCCTGGCAACAAGGGATGTAGTAACCCTCCCTCCCACTGCAACCATCATGGACGCAGTTAGGATTATGACTGAAAGAAGATTCAGGCGTATTCCGATCACAGACGCGGGAACAGGAAGGCTGGAAGGAGTCGTTACTTCTGTTGATATCATCGATTTCCTGGGAGGCGGCAGTAGGAACCTTCTTGTCGAAAACCGTTTCAAAGGCAACCTTTTGGCTGCAATAAACGAAGAAGTACGACAGATTATGGAAACTGATGTTGCGTACATCGATGACCAGGCAGATTTTAAAGAGGCCATTACAACAATGCTTGAAAGGAGGACCGGAGGCCTGCCAATAGTAAATGATGAAATGCAGGTCATCGCCATCTTTACCGAAAGAAATGCCGTGGAACTGATGGGGGGGATTGTGACAAACAAAACTGTTGATGAATATATGACCAAAAATGTCACAATGGTAACAACAGATACGTCCATCGGACATGCAGCAAAAGTAATGGTACAGAACAGATTCCGAAGACTTCCTGTAGTAAAGGACGGAATCTTTGCGGGAATAGTCACTGCCTCCGATATTGTCCATTTCCTTGGAAGAGGGGATGCATTCAGCAAATTGACAACAGGAAATATTCATGAGGCTCTGGACCAGCCTGTAGGCTCTATTGTTTCAAAAGAACTGATCTGGACCAGCCCTGGCACAGATATGGGAAAAGCCATGGAAATCATGCTCGAGAAAAAGATAGGCTCACTTCCGATTCTGGAAGATGGAATGCTGCGCGGTATTATTACAGAGAGCGATTTCCTGAGAGGGTTTGAATTTTAAACAGGAGTTTTGGAGTAAAACTTCTGCTAAACCGAAACAGAGCTAAATAAGCCAGACTAAAGCCCGGAAAAGCTATGGAAAATATCCGGGCACGCTTTAAAGAGTTTGGGAAAGGAGGCAAACTTCTTGGCTGGACAGACCAGAATAAACTCTGTATTCTAGATTTCTCTGGTATCTCGGAGCGCAGCTGGTCTTAAAACAGAGATTCGGAAGATGTCTTCTAACTGCCCGATACTTCCCAATTAATCTGTACTTCTACAAGACTTACAGGAAATAGACAGAAGTTATGTAAAATATCGAGATTTACAGCTGAAAATTGTAAAGTTTACGTTTAATTCAAAAACTATAATTGTTAATACTTATATATTGTAAAAATGAAGGAGGTATTTCATGAATGTGGCGGACATCATGAGTTCACCTGTGTACATTGTAAATGTAGATGAACCCGTGTCATATGCAAGAAATCTGATGTTAAGGCACAAAATCAGTACGTTGCTTGTCCTGAACGAGGGCAAGATGGTGGGAATTGTCACGAAATCAGATATAGGAAACCGCCTGGCTCAAGCCGAACCTCTCTGGAGGAGAAGGCCGATAGACCAGATCCCTATAAAGCTGCTGATGACAGAATCCGTAATCACCATCTATCCCGAAGCCTCCATTTCCCAAGCAGCCGCCTTAATGCTTGAGAACGGAGTGCATGACATTCCGGTGGTAAAAAACAATATCGTAGGTATTGTCACCAGGACAGATATCGTGCGCTATGTTGCTGAACATTCGGAAGAAATAGATACAAGGATCCCAAAACTGATGACGGAAGATGTCGTTTCTGTTCACAGGCACCACACAATCAACCATGTGATAGACGAAATGAACAAAAACGAGATCGAAAGAGTGATCGTTAAAGACGATGCAGGAAAACCTGTGGGAATAATCTCAAAAAGAAGCCTTGCCTTAAACCTCTTAACTGATAACGAAGGCAAACTTTCAACAAAAAGCATCAAGCTGGCCCGGAAGTCTTCACCTGGAGGTCAGAAAACTTACAGATATGTAAAAGAAGTGCCTTTAACAGCGGAAGACATCATGGTTTCTCCAATAATATCCATTGATGTAAACGAGAAAATTAGCGCTGCTGCAAAACAATTGATTGAAGAAGAGGTAACGGCCCTGCCTGTCAGCGATGGTGAAGAAATAGTAGGAATAATTAGCAGGACCGACATTATGAAATCCGTGCTCTAAAAAGTGGATTAAGAAATAGAATCCAGTAAAAATTGAACATAAAAGAGAGCAAAGTACCTTTAAAAAGGTAAGAAGTAATAAACTATAGTAACTAACTATAGTAACTAACTATAGTAACTAACTATAGTAACTAACTATAGTAACTAACTATAGCAACTAACTATAACAGTAAATTCACGAAAGCACATATGGTACGGAGGTATGTACGGCAAAAAAGGAACAGAAAAGGATGGCTGAAAGCAAAAGAAGGATGCGAAACAGAAATTTGGAAAAACAGATGCATTAAGGTCTGTAAAAACGAAAGTTGCGAAAAATTGAAACTAAAACTCTGGATACGCATGAGGTGAAATGCATGCAAGTTAAAGACATAATGGTACAACCACACAAGATTGATAAGTCAGACACCATATCTCACGCCCTTGATCTCATGGAAAAAAAGGATACAAAGCGCCTGCTGGTAGTGCATGACAACCAGGTGCTCGGTGTACTAACCATGAGAAGTCTGACAGAGCAACTCGGAACTCGCAAGAAACAGAGCAAACCTGCATCCTCTTTGCATGTTGCAACAGCCGTATCCGACAACTTTGTAAGGGTTTTGCCAGATACCGATGTTAAAGATGCCCTCACCCTGATTAAAAAGAACGGAGGCGTTATCATTGTCACTGATAATGGAAACGCAATGGGCTGGGTGACCCCACAGGAATTTATGAAAGCAAACCGTTTCACGGGCTTCGCCGGGGAAGTTATGGAAAAAAACCCGATCACTGTCAGCCCCTCAGACCGTGTAAGCCACGCCAGACACCTTATCCTTGATGAGGATGTGGGAAGACTGCCGGTAATCGAAAATGGAAAGCTTGTAGGAATTGTTGCAGAAGACGACATCGCTTTTGCGATGCGCTCTTTCAGGGACCTGGTAGCTGACAACCAGCAGGACTCCAGAATCAAAAATCTGCTTGTTGGAGACATTATGACCCGCAGTGTAGTCAGTGTGTACACCAACACCCCCCTTTCAGATGCAGTTAATACCATGTTGGAACACAATGTCGGAGGTGTCCCTGTCCTTAATCTGGAAGAAGAACTGGTTGGTTTCCTCGCACGCAGGAATGTAGTAAACACAATCCAGGAATAAAATCTTAGATAGAAAAAAGAGAGGGAAAGAAAAAGGTCTGCCCCTTGAGGGACAGGCCTTCCTGATCTTTTAATATTTTCTGTTTTATCTGAGATCAGTTTTGATTAACTTTAATATTTCCTGTTTTATCCGAGATCAGTTTTTTTACTTTAATATTTCCTGTATTATCCGTGATCAGTTTTTATTAACTTTAATATTTCCTGTTTTACCCGGGATCAGTTTTCGCTTACCTGCGGCTACTTAGCATTTATTTCTGTTTTAGAATGACCTGTCTCCTCCAAGAAGACCGCCGAGGATGTCACTTCCACCAATACCGGTCTGTTCTCCCCTATGCTGATTGGAAGCTGAAGCTGCATAGATTCTGTCAGCAAGGCGCGAGAAGGGCAGGCTCTGCATGTACACCGTGCCGGGACCTGTCAGGGTAGCAAGGACAACTCCTTCCCCGCCAAATAGGGCATTTTTAAAGTCCTTTGACCAGGTTATATCGTAATTCACAGTTTCAGTAAAAGCTGCCACACAGCCCGTGTCAACGTGATAAGTCTCGCCTGCAGCCAGATCTTTTTTAATCACTGTGCCTCCGATATGGACAAAGGCAAGGCCGTTACCCCGCAGCCTCTGAAGAATGAAACCCTCGCCACCGAAAAGCCCTGCTCCGAGCTTGCGGGTGAAAGCTACTTCCACTTCTATTCCACGAGCAGCACAGAGAAAAGCATCCTTCTGGCAGAGAATGCTGCCTCCAAACTTGCCAAGGTCAAGGGGGAGAATCTTGCCCGGATACGGAGCCGCAAAGGCCACATGCCCTTTTCCGGAGCCTTTGTGTGTAAAGCTTGTAATAAAGAAACTCTCCCCTGTCAGGGCTCTTTTCAGTCCCTTCTTCAAGCCTCCCAGGAGCCCGCCGCCTTCATTACCCATACTTGTCTGCATCTGGATTCCGGGCCCCATATACGCCATAGCCCCAGCCTCTGCCTGAACAGCCTCGCCTGGGTCAAGCTCAATTTCAACGATCTGCATGTCGTTGCCAATAATCTCGTAGTCGATATCGTCAGCCATTTTGTAGTCTCCTGGCTTACATTAAAATTTAAGTACGGAAGAGATAAGAAGCTGTATACTTAAAAAGATTTTTGAGAGATTGGCTTATTCTTTACAAACCAGCTGATTTCTTATAACCTGACCTGTCCTGAAACTCACTCTGGGAATGATAACTTATTTCATGCCTGAACACAGATAAACAAATATGAATAAAGGGGAAAATGGGGAAATTGATCCTGACTTTGTTGCGCGACTGGTTGACTACCTGGAGTTTGACGAAGGGAGAGTTCAACACCTTTTTGAAAAAAATTATCTTGCCAGGAATTGGGGAAAGCATGACTACCTTTTCCGCTTCGACAAAGAGATTTCACGTATAGAAAGGGGAACAGTGCTTTACGAAAAAGATGATTCGTTTGAAGTAATTATGGGTTTTCCTAAGATCCGGAGAGCCATGGTACTGGACCCCACGCTTAAAAAACATTTCAGCGGGCTTGAAAAGGTAACTGTTGAAGAAAAAATGAATGGGTATAATGTCAGGGTAGCAAACGTAAAAGGCGAGATCCTGGCAATCACCCGGAGCGGCTATGTCTGCCCTTACACGACTGAAAGGGCAAAAGAGAAACTTGACCTGAGATTTTTTGACGACTTTCCTGAGCTTGTACTTTATGGAGAAATGCTGGGTCCTGACAATCCTTATGTTCCAAAAGAAATCTATGGTATCGAATCCGTGGAGTTCTACATCTTCGATATCCGAGAGAAGAATAGCGGCAACCCTCTTTCCATAGCAAGAAAACATGAAATTCTGGAAAAATACGACTTTCTGCAAGTTCGATACTTCGGAGAAATTCCCCTGCAGACAGCCGCAGAAGAAATTGCTAAAATCATCCGGGCACTTGGGGAAAAAGAGCACGAAGGTGTGGTGATAAAGGACCCTGAAATGGTTCTTGCCCCCCTGAAATATACTTCATCCCAGAGTAACTGCTCTGATCTCAGGCATGCCTTCAAGTTCTACAATGAAACGGGCAGGGACTATATGCTCTCCAGAATTGTTAGAGAAGGTTTCCAGACGGTAGAATGGGATGAAAATGAAGCCGATTTCAAAAAGCGCTTTATGCAGCTTGGGGAAAGCATCCTTAACCCCCTAAGAGAGTCAATCCGGAGTGTAAAGAATGGTCAGAGGCTCTATGAGGAAGCCAGAATCAGGGTAAAGGACCTTAAAACCGCCGCAGAATTTGAAAATTATCTGAAAAGGCTTGGAATTGATGCAATTTTTGAAGAACCGCAACCGATAGGAAACGAGTATCTGATAATTATTAAAAAAATAAATAAGAGCACCAATGATAAAACTCAGGCGATCTGGGAAGGAGAGGTCTGGTGACAGTGTTCACCTGTCCATAAAACCTATTTTTGGCTTTCTTGATTGATTTTTTCTTTTTTCTGCTTGTTTTTCTTTGTTAATCACTTTTCTTTTTCTTGATTGATTTTCTTGGGAACAGTGCGAAAAGAAATATATTACAGTATATTTTATGTCAAAAGATAATATATACCTATGGATACTGCAGAATGACAACAGTACATTAAAAGATAGATTAAGATATTAAATTAAAGTATATGACTAAATAGCTGATAGAAAAACAGCATGGAACCCTTAAAGAGCGACTTTGCAATAGGAATAAAAAATGAAATATTATACATTCTCTTGGATCTTTTTTCTAATGATACTCCATTAATTTTGAGTCACGGCAAGGAGGCAGGTTAAAGGCAGTAGGTTGAGAGCATTATTCAGAAGGTTGCGTCTTATTTCCAGGATGTCTGCAAACATTTAATCAGCATTGTGCGAAGGTTATCCAGCCAGCCCAAAGGCGCCAGACTTAAGATCCGTTTTCGAAGGAATTCGTGGGTTCGAATCCCACCCACTACACCTGTTTTTAAAAGCTTTGTTTCTCTATAGATAACATCAAGTCAATGTTCTTTAGTGAAAATTCCAAAACCAAATTTTTTAACTAGTCGTTTTGTAAACTGCAGTGCATTAGATCACGTTTATTAGCTATGAACGGAAAAATATGACAATACTTTTAACCAAATTCTTTTAGTATGTAATATAAAAAATTTTAGTATTATGTTATTTACTCAGAACTGGACTGAATATAGGCAACCTGAAGAAAATCACAGAATCGTCTTCTTTATGATTATGGGATATTCCATCTTATCTGCTACTCTTGTGGGGGACTGGAGATGAAAGTTTATGTCAGTATCAATTAAAATTCAAAATTCGAAGTTGAATCTTTAAATCCGTTTTCCTCAAACAATTTCTTAAAAGTTTTATTTGATTAACACAAATACTGCTTGAGTTTTTTATTGAATTTATATTTTTTGTGAGTTTCTGCGAGGCATAAATCGCTAATTATTTCCAAAGGGGTTGGCACGGATTTGGAAGAAACAAAAGATAATTCTGGGAATGAACAATTACTAAGCGTTCTTCAAGAACTGCTTTCTGTGAAAAATCAGGAAGTTTACCACAAAATCATAAGAAAGCATCCTGAACTGCTCAGTGAAGAAGCTGATAGACTGCTTCTGGATCTTATAGAACATCAGGAAAATGATAGTTATCGCAGTGATCTTGAAAAAAAACGTGCTCTTCTTCAAAAATACCGTGAATATGGTATTGAAAGCGCACTTACTGAAAACTCTCCCCCTCAAGAGCAGGATTCTATATCTCAAATTAATCTGCAACTTACTCCACAAATTTGGAGCTTTTTTGATAAAGCCATGGATGCAACAGAGCTTTTTAATAGTGGTCAAAGCTTTGATGCTCTCAACAAGGCTATTGAGAAGTGGGAAAGAATAATATCAAATTCAAAAGCTAAAAAAAATCCTCTATTTTATTCACTCGTGTTAGCTCAAAATGCAGATTTAGTTTTAACTCGTTATCAGGTTTTTAGGGATAAGTCAGATATTGATTATGCAGTCGCGCTTCTGCAGCAATCAATTAATTTCGCACCATCTGGATCTTCATTTATGTCAGGTGTAATAAATAAATTAGGTACCTGTCTAAGAGATCTTTATTCTTATACAAATGAACTGAACCATCTCGAAGAAGCTATAGTTAACTATAGAAAAGCTGTTTTCCTTACGGATCCAAACTCATCTAGTTTGCCAAGTTATATTTACAATCTCGGCAACGGTTTATTAGATAGGCATATCCATACAGGTGACCCGAAAGACCTCGAAGAAGCGATCAATAGCTACAAAAAGGCTATTTTCCTTACGAATCCTGATTCCCCAGAGTTGCCAGATATATTTAATAACCTCGGCACTAGTCTACGTTATCTTTATTCGTGTAAGGGCAATTTAAAAGATCTCGAGGAAGCTATAGACAACTATAGAAAAGCTGTTTCCCTTAAGGATCCAAACTCTCCTAGTTTGCCAATTAGCCTTTATAATCTAGGTACTAGTCTACGTTATCTTTATTCATGTAAGGGCGACGTCAAAGATCTCGAGGAAGCTATAGACAACTATAGAAAAGCTGTTTCCCTTACGGATCCAAGCTCATCTAATTTACCAAATTATCTTTACAATCTTGGTATGTGCTTAATATATATATATGCCCATACAGGTGATCTAAAAGACCTTAAAGACTCCATAGATAACTGTAGAAAGGCTATTTTCCTTACGAATTCCAAATTCCCAGTGTTTCCGAGTATGTTATATAATCTGGGTACTAGTATGCAAACTCTTTATTCCCATACTGGTGACGTAAAAGATCTTGAGGAAGCTATAGTTAACTGTAGAAAAGCTGTTTCCCTTGCAGATCCAAATTCATCTTACTTAGTGGTTTTTTTAAATAACCTCAGTGCTGGTCTACAAACTCTTTATTCCCATACTGGTGAAGTAAAAAATCTTGAGGAAGCTATAGTTAACTGTAGAAAAGCTGTTTCCCTTACAGATCCAAACTCATCTGACTTAGTGGTTTTTTTAAATAACCTCAGCGCCGGTCTACAAACTCTTTATTCCCATACAGGTGATCTGAGATATCTAGAAGAAGCCATAGATGGTTATAAGAAAATCCTCTCCATCAGTCCCCCTAATTCATCTAAGTTGCAAGATATATTAAGTAACTTTGGTAACTGTTTATTTAGAAGGTATTTTCTTACAGGTGACTCTACTGACCTTGAAGAAGCCATAGCTAAATACAAAATGTCCGTTTCTCTCATGGATCCAAACTCACCTAAATTGCCAAAACTTCTTAATAATCTTAGTATCGGATTAAAAAACCGATATCTTCAAACAGGTGATCTTCAGGATCTTGAGAAAGCTATAGATAACTGTAAGAGAGCAGTATTCCTTATTCCTTTCAACTCGCCTGAGTTGCCAGATATATTACATAATCTCAGTAGTGGCCTAAGAAATAGGTATTCTCACACAGGCGACTCGAAAGATCTCGATGAAGCCATTAGTAACTGTAGAGTCGCCATCAATCTCATCGATCCCAATTCACCTAACCTGCCACTATATTTTAATAATCTTGGCATCAGTCTAAAATACCAATTTTCGCATACCTTTGACCTAAAATATCTTGAAGAAGCTATAGATTGTTATAAAAAGTCTATTTCCATTACAAATCCTAAATCACCTTCTTATTCAAACTATCTTAATAACATTGGAATCGATCTACTTGATCTATATTCTCATACTGGGAACATAGAATACCTCAAAGATGCAATAAACAACTATAGAAAGTCTGTTTCCAATACTGCCTCAAACTCACCTCATTTGCCAAGTAGGCTAAACAACCTTGGCGCTTGCCTATCTGAGCTTTATTCCCTTACGGCTAACTTAGAATACCTAAAAGAAATGTTCGAAATTTACAAAAAAGCAAGAAATTGTATGGATCATTTATTTTCAAAAGGTATAATCGCTTATAAACTTGAGCACAGGAAATCTTTATGGATAATTGATAAACATCTTATAGAAACAGCACTTAAGTTGAAAGATTTGTCCCCATTGAGCGAGAGATCTCAATTAGTAGTGGAAGCAATGGTTTCAGCTGAAGGTGCTAAATCCAGGCTTCTCAATGAATTTATTGCAAGGGGTGATATTCCTGCTCCTTCTTCAATCCCTCCGGCTCTGGCTGAAGAAGAAGCTCAAATCGTAAAAACGCTTGTTGATATAGACAATATGGAATTGTCAAGTAGAGGACTATTGGGAGCTTCTGAAGAAGAAACCTCTTCCAGAATGTTTAGAATTAGGGAAAGAGATAAACTTATACAGAAATTAAATGACCTCTGGAGTCAGATGGAGACATTTGATGAAGAAGCTGCTAATTTTGTAAATCTTCGAAGAGGAACGAGACCTTCTTGGAAAGGTCTCAGGGCCCTTGCGAAAGAAGCAGGAAACGATTCTGCTATTCTCTCATTTTTTACTTTAGGTGATCGATTGGTGCTTTTTGTGCTAAAAGAAGAATGGGAATGTCCAGAGATAATTGAACTTTCACTTGCTGATGAAATTCTACAGAAAAAAGAAAGTAAATCGTTTAATGAATTCATTGAGAAACTGAAACTAATAGTATGTCCTCTACTTGAATCAGTCCTACCCTATTTGAATGGAGTCAAGCGTGTAATTATTTCTCCCTACGGCTTCGGGCATTTTATCCCATGGGCTGCTCTGGCAAAAGAAGCAAATTTGGAAATTTCCTGGGTTGTTGTGCCTGCATTGGGCAGCTTATCAGGCATTTTAAAGCGTTCCACTAAACGTGTAGATCGTTCTCTCGTAATCGGGAACCCGATTGAAGACCTGAGTTATTCTGAAGAAGAAGCAAAGGTTATTGCAGATCTTCTGAATTCAAAGCCAATACTCAGGAAACGTGCAACGAAAGAAATAGCTATGGACCTCCTTCCGGAAGTAAGGATAGCTCATTTCTCAACCCATGGATACTTTGCTCCTTCTGATCCTCTGGACTCCGGTATTGTACTTGCTAATGGTGTTTTTACGGTAAGAGAGGTCATGGGGCTTGGTGCACATCCTGAACTTCTTGTTCTTTCAGCCTGCGAAACGGGAATAACAGGGAATATGGGAGGAAATGAAATGATGGGGCTTTCACAGGCATTTCTACAGGCTGGGGCAAAAAGCCTTCTGGTCAGTCTATGGAAGGTAGAAGATGAGTCTACGGCATTTTTGATGAAGAGCTTTTACGATTTCTGGCTGAAAGGGTGTAATAAGGCAGAAGCGTTGAGCAAAGCTATGGATGAAACGCGGAAAGAATGGCCTGATATCTATTATTGGGGTGCTTTCAATCTTGTGGGGGATTGGAGATGATTTTCAGTTGTAGGAGAGGTAGGGGATATTGATTCTATGGAAAAAGCAATATTTACAATTCAGAATTATAGATTCGAGGTTCCCAATGAAATAAGCTCTGATTTGATACACGCATTGACTATCACGGAAAACAGAAAAAAAGATAGAAGTGTTCAGGCGCTCAATTCATCTTTAGAAGCATGGGAAAAAATTTCGTCCAAACTAAATATAAATAAATATACTGATTTTTATTCATATGTTACAGGGAAAATAGCTGAATTACTTTTACACCATTATCAAATTTTTGGCGATAAAAAGGATAACAATCGCGCCATTAAGCTTCTAAAAAAATCAATTAAGCTTGCAAGTTCAACTTCTCCCTTCATTGCCGGTTACTGGAACAATCTCGGTATAGGTTTAAGAAATAGATATTACCATACAGGAAATTTTAGTGATCTTAAAGTTGCAATCAGAACGCACAAAAAAGCAGTTGACCTTACTGACCCAGAGTCTCCATGTATTCTAAGTAGGTTAAATAATCTCGGTATAAGTCTAAGGGATAGATTTTCACATAGTGGAGATCTACATGATCTTGAAGAGGCTATTGAAGTTCATAACAAAGTTGTTAATCTTATCGATAAGAGTTCCTCAAAGATGCCAGCTTATTTGAACAATCTCGGACTTGCTCTAAATGAGTTTTATTTGCGTACCGGGGATTTTAAAAAGCTTGAAAAGGCTGTTGAGTCGTATAATAGAGCACTTCTCTTATCAGATCCTGACTCCTCATATCTGCCAATATCTCTAAACAATCTTGGTATTAGTCTTCTAAATAGGTACTTGCTCACTGGAAATAAGAATGACCTTGAAGGGGCTATTAATACACACAAGAAAGCCGTAGACCTTACAGACATTAAGTCTCCAGAGAGACCAAGTAGATTAATCAACCTTGGAAATTGTTTAAGGAATAAATATCATCTTACAGGTAATCTACACGATCTTGAAAATGCTATTGATGCATATGAAAAAGCAGTCCGCCTTACAGATAAAAAATCTCCATCAAATTCTACTTATTTTAATAATCTCGGTAGTGGATTTAACGATCTTTATTTTTACACAGGTAATTCGAGTGATCTTGAAAAAGCTATTGAGGCATACAAAAAGGCTGTAGAACTTACATCCCTGGGATCTCCTTCAATGCCCTCGTATCTCAACAATCTTGGCGCAGGTCTAAATTTTCTGTACTCATTAACTGGAAACTTAAGTTATCTTGAAGAGTCTATTGAAGCATTAAAAAAAACCGTTGACTTGACTGATATGGACTCTCCATCTATGCCTGATTATTTAAGCAACCTTGGCACGGGTTTAAGAGTAAGGTATAAAGTTACTGGGGATCTGAAAGATCTTGAGTCATCTATTGAATACCAAAAAAAAGTGATTGATCTTACAGAGCCTGAATCATCGAATATGCCCCTTTATCTAAACAATCTTGGCTCAGGATTAATCTACTGTTATGACCTTAAAGGAAATTTAGATGCCCTTAAAAAGGCTGCTGAAGCCTTTAAAAAAGCAGTTCATCTTACGAGTGAAGAATCACCAGACTTGCCACATAGGTTAAGTAACCTCGGCATTTGTTTAATTGACTTATACTCCAATACCGGGAGTTTAGATTATCTTGAAGCTTCGATAGAGGTTATTAGAAAAGCAGTTGACCTTACACCCTTTACATCTCCATTTTTACCCGGTTACTTTGGCAATCTTGGAAACTGCTTAAAAAATAGGTATTCATTAACTGAAGACTTACACGACCTCGAAGTTGCCATACAGATGTACAGGAAAGCAATAGATCTTACCAATGAAAAATCACCAGAATTAGCAAACTACCTAAACAATCTTGGAAGTGGACTAAGAAATAAATACTCTCAAACTGGAGACATACATGATCTAGAAGAAGCTCTCGTGGCACATAATAAATCAATCGAACTTACAACTTCGGGATCTCCAGAGATGCCAAGTAGATTTAATAATCTTGGTACAGCGCTAAAAGACAGATATGCCTACACAAGAGAGCCTAATGATCTTAAAGAAGCTATTGAAAAACACAAAATGGCAGTTGAACTAACAGATACCGAATCTCCCAATATGCCAATATATCTGAATAACCTTGGTAGTGGGTTGAATAGTCTTTATTTCTCTACGGGAGACGTAGCTTCCCTTGAAGATTCTATTGAATCTTTTAAAAAAGCGATCGATCTTACTACGCCAGAATCTTCAAATATTGCTCTTTATCTCGATAACTTGGGAAATTCTCTTATTCATAAATATTCCCATACATCAAATTCGCATGACCTTGAAGAAGCATTTGAGACTTATGATAGGGCTCGATGTTGTTTGGATCTTTTGTTTTCCAGTGCATTGGTTTCTTATAAGCTTGGCTTTAGGAAAACATCTGGAAGAATTGAAGAAAATCTTGTAAAAACTGTAATACAATTAGGTTATGTCTGTCCCAAAAATCAAAGGTCTCAGTGGATAATAGAGGCAATGGTTTCAGCAGAGGGATCTAAATCTCGTATCCTTACCGATCAAGTTTCAAGGGGTGATATGCCCTCACCATCATCTATTCCTTTAAATATCTGCGAAGAGGAGACTCAACTCGTAAGGGAACTTGTTCTTCTGGATACTATAGAACTTTCAGGTCAGGGTATTGTCAGTCCAGCTGAAGAAAATCCTACAGTTAGAGTAAGTAGAATGTCCCGAAGAAAAGAACTACATCAGAAATTAAATTCTCTATGGTGTGAAATGGAGAGATTTGGTGATGATGCATCTGATTTTGTCGCTCTCCGAAGAGGTAAAAGGCTTTCTTGGGAAAACATTCATAGTATTGCAAAGGAAGCTGGAAACGATTCTGCAGTTCTCTCTCTTTTTAATCTTGATGATAGAATCGTACTTTTTGTTCTAAGGTATGAAAAGGATAGTCCTATCGCTGTAGAAATGACTCTTGACAATGAAAATAAGGAAAAGTTATTGAAACAATATTTCCAGGAAATTCACAATGGAACCGGCCAGCAAGAAATGGAATCATGGAATAGTCTCCTTGCGAAAATCTTCAAATTTATTTCTCCTTATTTGGATGGAGTTCACCACATTATTTTTTCTCCTCATAACTTTGGACACTTATTACCCTGGCCTGTAATTGCGAAATGCGCCGGTTTAAATCTATCATGGGTTACCATTCCTTCTCTTGGAAGTTTACCAGCTATCCTAAAACGTTCTTATAATAATTCAAATCATGTAATTATTGTGGGAAATCCAGTTAGAGATCTTGACCATTCTGAAGAAGAAGCTAAGAGAGTAGCAAGTAAACTGGGTACGCAATCTATCATTGGCACAAGGGCTACAAAAGAAATAGTAAAGGAACTTCTCCCAGAAGTCCGAATAGCTCATTTTGCTACACATGCTTATTTCAATCGATATGATCCACTTGACTCTGGTATTGTGCTGGCAAATAATGCAATGCTTACGGCAAGGGAAGTAATGGAACTTGGTGCACGTCCTGAACTGGTCGTCCTTTCAGCCTGCGAAACGGGGATGTCAACTTCGATGGGTGGTGATGAGATGATGGGTTTATCTCAGGCTTTCTTGCAGGCTGGTGCAAGGAGTCTTCTGGTCAGTCTCTGGAAAGTAGACGACGAATCAACGGCATTTCTGATGGAGAATTTTTATGATTTCTGGCTGAAAGGTGATAACAAGGCAGAAGCACTCAGAAAGGCAATGGATAAAACACGTGAGATTGAGAAGTGGAAAGATATCTACTATTGGGGAGCCTTTAATCTTGTGGGAGACTGGAGATGAAAGTTTATGTCAGTATCAATTAAAATTCAAAATTCGAAGTTGAATCTTTAAATCCGTTTTCCTCAAACAATTTCTTAAAAGTTTTATTTGATTAACACAAATACTGCTTGAGTTTTTTTATTGAATTCATATTTTTTGTGAGTTTCTGCGAGGCAAAAATCGCTAATTATTTCCAAAGGGGTTGGCACGGATTTGGAAGGAATAAAAGATAATTCTGGGAATGAACAATTGCTAAGCACTATTCAAGAACTTCTTTCTGTGAAAAATCAGGAAACTCACTTAAACTTCATAAGGGAGCATCCTGAACTCCTAAGTAAAGAAGCTGACAGATTGCTTCTGGAACTTATAGAATCTCAGGAAAATGAAGATTCTCGCAGATATTTTGAAAAACAACGTGATCTTCTTCAAAAATTTCGTGAATTAGGTGTAGATAGCGTATTTCCTAAAAATCCCACCCCTCAAGAGCAAAATGGCAGACCTCCAGCGAATCTTGAACTAAGAAACGATTTACAGCAAGCTTTGCATGCAACAAAACAACTTAAAAATGACCGAAGTCTTGATGCTTTCAATAAAGCTATTCAAGCATGGGAAAAAGTAATCTCAAATCCAGAAGCTAAAAACAATTTCGAATTATATGGAGCAGCTTCAGCCCAAACCGCAAGTTTACTTATGACACGTTATAAGATTATTAGAAATAAAAAAGATATCGATTATGCAATCACTCTTCTGAAACAATCAATAAATATTGTATCCCCCAATTCTCAATTAAAACCAAGAATATTTAACACCCTCGGCAACGGTCTAAGAGATAGATATTTCCGTACAGGTGACATCAAAGACTTCGAAGAAGCCATAGAGAATTTTAAAAAAGCAGTTTCACTAACGCCTCAAGAATCACCTGAATTACCAGGTTATCTTAACAACCTCGGCAACGGTCTAAGAGATAGATATTTCCGTACAAGGGAACTGAAAGAACTCGAAGAGGCCATAGAGAAATATAATCAGGCGGTTTCACTAACTCCTCCCGAAGCACCTTCCTTACCAGGTCATCTTACCAATCTCGGCACCGGTCTAAGAGATAGATATTCACGTACAGGGGACCTAAAAGACCTCGAAGAGGCCATAGAGAAATATAAACAGGCGGTTTCACTAACTCCCCCCGAATCACCTGAAATGCCAATATATCTAAACAACCTCGGCAATGGTCTAAGTGATCTTTATTCCCGTTCAGGTGATCTCAAAGAACTCGAAGAAGCCATTGAGAAATATAAAC
>NZ_JJQY01000086.1:0-26839 GCF_000979295.1 Methanosarcina sp. 1.H.T.1A.1
GCCCTGAAGAGGCAGTTGTCCCCGGTTCGAATCCGGGTCTGGGCACCATAAAAACATAGCACATCAGTAGTGTAGCGGTCATCACCGGGCGTTGCCAACGCTCGAACTCGGGTTCGAATCCCGACTGGTGTATAACTGATTTTAATTGTTTTTTTGATTTTAATTGTTTTTTGGTCCGTTTTTTTACATATTATATAACTCTTTTTATAGATTTGTGTGCTATTTGTCAGGTGTGTCTCTTCAAACCTCTAATAATTACCAAACAGCTTACGTCATTTGAATATAATGGCATAAGTGAGAATTTGATTCATGAGATACATAGTTCCTGAACAAATATTCTCAAATTTCATTTTAAAATAGAGGTCTGGAGCTTATTATGCCAATGTTTCAAACGAGCTCATATTCAATGTTAACCCTTACATTTTTTCAATAATATTATGTGAACTGCGGCTAAAGCACCTGGAAATAACTAATTGTTAACCCAAGAGTCGTTATCCAAAAAAGGGTCCTTAACCAAAAAAGGATCGTTAACCAAAAAGTTAATTAAAACAGAAAATCATTATAATTATTGGATATACATCTCGAAAAGACAACAGAGTCTACTTGGAGAGATTATACCCACTATGTTGCAAACCTGAAATATCGTAAGGAGATTTGAACATGACCGGAAAGTTCCAGAAAAGAAATGCAGAACGGAAAGGTGTCAGAAAAGAATATGAACTGGAGCAGAAGTTAATAAAGAAAATCGTAGACGAAATTCAGGTAAGCGGCGGTGGATCTATAGAGTGAGCAAAAAGGTACACATAACAATTCAAGCTGGAGAGATTTCCGAACAGACCGTAGAAGTAGCTGAAAGCGCTACCTACGAAGACCTGCTTGATACGCTGGACATAAATCAGGAAACGGTACTTGTATTAAATGGAGGAAATGCTGTTCCCCTTGACGGGGCGATAAGTTCCGACAGACTAACAATCCTTAAAGTAGTTACAGGTGGCTGACCTGCCCTTTAAGGCAGGTTTCCTTCTTTATTTTAACTTATTTTTCCCCCTTTTTTGAGAGATTTTAAAGGTTACTTTTCTATGGAATTCTTCAATAACCAGGACACTTCTATATCCAGGGCTTTTCTCATTCATATTTTCTTGTTCATATACATTTTAAACGACCGGAAGGTTTGAACAAAAGACAGAGCAAAGATGTAAAAGGGGGACAAATCAGCAAACAGGCTGAAGGTGAATCATGCACCAAATGCCCGAGTATGCCGGAAAATCCTGAAAAACGTTGAAGAGATACCTGATAGGATGGAGACCAGAAAAGAAGGTAATCAGAAAAGAAGGGGATCAGAAAGGACGGAGATCAGAAAGGAAGGAGATCAGAAAGGAAGGGGATCAGAAAGGAAGGAGATCAGAAAGGAAGGGGATCAGAAAGGAAACCCCGGGAAATGAAGGGTGAAAAACGAAGAAGAACAAAAAGAGGAACAGGACCTGGAAGAGATACAATTAAATGAATTAATAAGGGAAGGATTTGATTTCCATAATGGTGAGTTCCAGGACGGACTGTCAGCCATTATGGAGCTAACCCTTTTTAGATCCTTTACTTCGAAGGAGTAAGAGGCACCTTTTTGCTCATAACCTTCAGTTTTTTAATTGCTGAGATCGTTGCCTGAGATTCCTTGTAGATCTTATCCTCGTAATAGCTTATAATCTCATCAACCGGAGCTGCAAGAGAATAGATCTTTATCGGGCGCCCTTTACCGGGTTTCTTTTCCGAACGCACGTTGACCCAGGACTGATTCTTCATCAGCCTCATTGCAAGACTGACTTCGGGCTGCCGTAGTCCGGTACTGATTTCAATTTCGCGGGATGAAGCTTCGTCAACATTCATAAGATATGCCATAGTTGTGGCAACATTTCTTGACATCCCGAGGTTCCTTAACGTTTCAATAAAAATGTGGTCATTTTCGTCCAGCACTTTTACTTCATAGTCTTTCATGATAACCCCTATATTCCAATTTTTATAATTTTATGTGTCAGCTAAAGAATATCACGGTAATTATTATTCAGACCTTGAAAGGTAGCTTTCATAACTACCTGTTAACGCTGACAACAACTTTCCAAGTATTACACCATATGTATATTTATATGGTAACCTATCCCGTTTTAAAATATTAAATACAATAAAAAGCGTTTTTTCACAATCTAGCGGATTGTTTACGTTTTAAGTCCAACAATAAGTTATCAAAAACAAACGTAATATATTTCCATAACCGATTGCCAGAGAACCGTTTTGTGAAATTGATGGGAAGAGACGTATTGGTTCAGCAATTAAACCTATATACGTATATAATTAGAAGGTTATTCATCTCCAACAATTAATAATGTACTCATACTATTTAAAGTTGTATATATTAAAAAGGAATTGAAAAACTTTCAATCACACCTGACATTAGCAGGTATTGAAAAAGAATCAAACATAAGAGGCATAATAATCCCATGATTCGGATAAAAACCTGAGGATATCACAACAAAAATATTATAATTGTACTGATCAAAGAAATTAAAGGGAAATATCCTGACAATAAAACGTCAAGGATAATTTAGAAATGTTTATATTCTCATTTCAGCGCAGATCAAAAAATTATCTGAGGAACCAGATAAATCTGCAGCATTCGTTCCGACTTCTGAGATCTCTCTCTTGAAAGTGTTCAATCGGGGCAAATATGGAAATAAATTAAAAAACTGGAGAAAAAAAACTAAAAAATGGGGAATAACTGGAAAAAGCTGGAAAAAGCTGAAATTTCATGTAGCTTTATTTTCCAGACTTTTTTATTTTCCAGGCTTACTTCTTCAGAGGTTATTTTGTTCACTAAAATTATTCCTCGCTAAAATACTTCCTGGCAAGGAGAACTGTGCTCGAACCTGTAAGGACAAGCAGGAAGAAAGCAATTATCATCCCTTCTGTTGTGAAGTCCTGCCAGGAATGCACCGATACCCACAGCCCGCTTCTTGTGACAAAGGTCGAGAAAATGACCAGGATAAAAGAGACAAGTGCAAGCATCGGGAGCATAAAACCATACTCTCCCTGCCGGACCCTGAGCTTTGCATGCAGATAAGCTGTTGCCGTAAGCCAGGGAATCAGGGAAGAAGTTTCTACAGGGTCCCAGGTCCAGTACCAGGCACCCCAGCCAAGCACTTCATATGCCCAGAATGCTCCGAATCCGATCCCAAGTGTAAGGAAGAGCCAGGAAACGCGCATCCAGCCTGTTGCAAGTTCGGACCACCTGTTGTCCTTGAGGGCAAGGCCTGCAATTGCAGCAGAGAAAGGGAGGGTGAAAGCTGCATAGCCGAGGAACAGAAGAGGGGGGTGGATAGCCATCCAGAGGTTCCTGAGCAGAGGGTTCATGCCCTGTCCGTAAGAAACAACGAAAGGTTCCGCAAAGAGGTTCCAGTTTGTAACTTCAGGTATTCCTGCACCTGTTAGATAATACATTGAAAAAGGGTTTTTCAACGCCAGAAGTAGCAGGAATACAGAGGCTACAAAAAGTGAAACCGATCTCATAAGGGCAAAGAGATTTGTCTCCCTGAGAATTTTCCCAGTGCCTGTAAAACGCGTTATTGCAAGCATTATGAAGATAAAACCTGTCCAGATCAAAAATGACCCTTCCTGTCCTGCCCAGAGCGCCGAAAACCTGTAGTGCCAGGCAAGGTCAGTGCTGGAGTGCTGAAAGACATAACTGTATTCCGTGTCCACACCAAGCAGGTGGTAGACAAGCAGGAATATCGCGATCACTATTCCCGCCCCTCCTGCAAGTTCCAGCTTTTCGGAAAGGACCATAAATTTCCGGTCCTGCCTGAAGAAGGAAAACAGGGAAGTTAAAAAAGCAAGCAGTCCGGAAGCTCCCGCTATCCAGATGAGCCCCATTCCAGTATTCATACGATCACCATCTGCACACCCGTCTCATACATTTTTTTTACTAACTCGCTTCTTTCGATTATCATTTTTAGTTTCATTTCCCTGAGAGCTTCTTTCAGAAGAACGGTTACCAGGAAGATCATCTCCCGAGGCACCTTTTTCTCTCAGGAGGGAATCCGAGAGGAAGAGTGTAAGGATGCCCAGTACCATCAGATAAAACCCACCCCAGAGAGCGGTCATGAAAGGCACCTTCCGGACATAAAGTTCCACGGTCCGGGCTTTTGTATCCACGGATTTTGGAGCGATAAACAGTTCTTCCAGAAGCCCTCTGTGAATATAGGTCTCGGTGTAGGACTGTTCCCACTTGAAATCACTTATATACCTGACCTGTCCGCGGTCAAAAGGCTGGCCCCACCTGTACACATCAAAATATACGGTACTTACGTAAGCCGAACCAGGATAGCCCCCGTAGGGAGCTCCTTCAATTCCCGATGTGATGTTGGTAACATGAACGCTGTAACCCATAGACTTAAAAGTGCCCACTCCTCCCTGGGGGACAACAGCAGAATCTTCAAGATTCATGTTCGTGCTGAAGAGGATGCCAACCAGAAGCAGGACTGCCCCGAGGTGGATAATATGGGAGCCAGCCCCCCGTAGAGTCCCTTTCAGGGTCTTTTCCCGCAAAGAAAGCAGCCTGTACACAACCGCAAAAAAGGCTGCTGCAAGGAGTGGAAATGCGAGGTCAAGAGGCAGGCTTGAGAAGGGGGAAAAAATAACCGAGAGCACAGAACCGACAGTTCCAAGCCCGAGGACAAGAAGAGCCTCCTTTCTCCCTGCGCTTCTTAGCAGAAGACACAGGGTCAACAGCATGACCAGAGCAAGGGTGGGCAGGGCTGCACGCAGGTTAAAATATGCAGCATCGAGAAGGATCTCTTCTCCTGTACTGACCCTCAAGATAAAAGGGGTTAAAAGCCCCATTGTTATCAGAGCTGCGAGCAGCACCAGGACAAAGACCGTGGCAAGCATGGTGCTGCGAACTGTGAGAATATTGTTGAGTGGCTTCATAAAAAACCTTGAAAAATGTGATATAAAATATTACTTTATAAAATAAATCCCATTAAATAGGAATTAATATTTACTTAAGCACATTATTTAAAAGTACCTAAAAAAAGTTGAAGAATACGGGGAGAGGAAAGCGGAAAATAATTATCTGGCTTACTTTGTAAACAAGTCATACAAATAAATAAAAAGGATAAGGATATGGAAGGAAGTTAACTTCTGCCTTAGGAAAGAATGAACCGGAAATTAGAGAGTTATTAGAGAGTTATTAGAGAGTTATTAGAGAGTTATTAGAGAGTTGATACTACGATAGAGCTGATAATCAAGGCATTCTGGCTGATGATTCCTGCATACCTTCCCAATCCCTTCGCAGCCGTCTTTGGGGGCGGAAAGCCTATTGACGGAGGCAGGACGTATAAGGACGGGAAAAGGATTCTGGGAGACGGAAAGACCTATAGAGGGCTCTTTTCAGGCATATTTTGCGGGTTTCTTGCAGGATGCATTGAGATCTGGCTGAGTATGAATGGCTTTGAGATTATGGGAATTGAAATGCCCGGCTTTGGTCCGGACTATGCAAGCGCGTTGAAAGTTGTTCTTGCCCTTGCCTCAGGCGCCCTGTTCGGAGATATGTTCAAGAGCTTTTTCAAGCGCAGGATGGGCCTGAAAAGGGGAGCGTCCCTGCCTCTTGTAGACCAGCTGGACTTTGTTGTGGGGGCCTGGGTTTTTACATACCTTGCAGCTCCTGAATGGTTCGTGAACAATTTCACCACAGGAATCATGCTTACTGTCCTCATAATGACGCCTCTGCTCCATCTTACGACAAACATAATCGGATACATTATAGGTGTGAAAAAAGAACCCTGGTGAAACATCCTCGGAAACTTTATGAAGACCATATGCGGAAAAAGTTGCATAAAAAGATGAGAAAAACCCTGTATAACGACTGAGAATAAACCACAGGAAAAAATTTAAAAAATATTTATCGCGCTAATAAGGCTGCAAACACCGGTGAGATAATGAGTCAATCAAAACCAGAAACAGGAAATGAATTTGAATCACAAAAACAGGAACTGATCGCAGCCCTGAAAGCCTGCGGAGCTGTCCGCTACGGGGACTTCACGCTCGCCTCGGGAAAGAAAAGCAAGTATTACATCGATATTAAGAAAGCCAGCACCGATCCCAAAACCCTGAAAATTATTGCCAGGCAGGCAGCCCTCAGAGTAAAGGAAATGGATGTGGACACAGTTGCAGGTGTGGAACTCGGAGGCGTCCCTCTGGCAACCGCGGTTTCTCTCGAAACTGAGCTTCCCCTGCTGATTGTAAGGAAATCTGTCAAGGACTACGGCACAAAAAGCAGGTTCGTAGGCGAGCTTAAACCGGAAGACAGGCTTGTAATGCTCGAAGACGTAACAACCAGCGGGGGCTCGGTCAGGGACGCGATCGAGGTAGTCAGGGAGACCGGAGCCCGTGTTAAATACGTAATCACCGTAGTGGACAGGGAAGAAGGAGCAAGGGAAAAACTGAAAGAAGCAGATGCCGAACTTGTGCCTCTGGTAAGTGCGAGTGACCTGTTAAATTAAGGAATGATCTGTTAAATTAAGGAATGATCTGTTAAAGTAAGGGAAGTGCTGGAGCACTTTCCTGAACCTCATTCGGTTGCGTTCAGCCTGTCAGCCAGAAAAAACAACTGTTCAACTTATAATAATACTATTTATAGAGACTGAATGCTATAGAGAAATATCTTACCTTGCACGAGAGATACTTCCCTTTATCCGGAAACTGTTTTTCAATCAAAAAATTATAAAGTGCTTCCGCCAGCTTGTCTGGCGGCCCTTCAAAATAAGAAAGAGCGCGTTTCAATCTTTTTTGAAATCTCTTCGTTTGAAAGTCTACTCTTGTTTTTGGTTAAATGCACTTAAAGTATGACTACTCAGGATTATCTTTTGAGCAAAACGTGTTTAAAAAGAGGTATTTAAAGCTTTTAAATAGAAAATGAATGATTTTGGGTGCTATTGAAGGGAATTGTCGGACAGCCTGTAAAGGACGTGGCATTCTTGATCTTCCACACTCCCCAAAGTGATAAAAAGCTCCACCAATATTTCGAATTAAGTCCTCTTGAGCGCAGCGAAAAGGACCGCGTACTGTTGCACTTGCAGTGCAACTCCCAGAAAATTTTCGATTTACTGTGATCCCCCCGCGCAATTCGGGCGAGGCGCAATTCGAGCGGCGAAACTCGGGATTTGAAGCTTAACAATGAGAAGATATTTATCAGAAGAAATAGAGAATTAGGGAATCCTTTATTGTATTGTTGATTAAAAATATCGATTATAAAGATAAAAATGCTTTTGAAATAGAAAGAAAGGTATTGCGAGCCTAATAATCCATCACCTTTTCTTCACTGTATTTCCTCATCAGGTATCAAGAACAAATTTCAGATTAAAAAATAATTTTTTTTGAACAAGGAGAATGAAAATGAAGATTTTGCTTATCGGTGGCGGCGGAAGGGAACACGCAATTGCCGAAGGAATTAAGAAAAGCAAGCATAACCCCAGCCTTTATGCGTTAATGGCAAAGAAAAACCCCGGAATTGCCTCACTCTGTGAGGATTTCCTGCTTGAAAAGGAAACCGAGGTTGTAAAAATTGTTGAATATGCAAAAGCCAGGAACATTGAGATGGCTTTTGTGGGTCCTGAAGCTCCGCTTGCAGCAGGAGTTGCAGATGCCCTCTGGGAAGCCGGGATCCCTGTTGTAGGTCCTAGAAAAGCCTGTGCAGTTATTGAGTTTGATAAGGCATGGGCAAGAAACTTCATGAAGAAATATGGAATCGAAGGCTGCCCTGCCTATGAAGTTTTCACGGATGAGGTTCCTGCACATGCTTTCATCGAAAAGCTGGGCGATGTTGCAGTCAAGCCCTCCGGGCTTACAGGCGGTAAAGGCGTAAAGGTGATGGGTGACCAGCTCCCTGACCTCAAAGCTGCCAGGGAATATACAAGTGAGCTTCTGGAAAAAGGGTCTGTGGTTATTGAGGAACGTTTCATAGGAGAGGAATTTACCCTCCAGGCTTTTGTGGACGGAAAAAACCTTGCTTTTTTCCCTGCAGTGCAGGACCATAAGAGGGCTTATGAAGGAGACCTCGGACCGAATACAGGCGGCATGGGCTCATACACCGATGCAGGAGAAATCCTTCCTTTCATGCTTTCCGAAGACCTTGAGAAAGCAAAAAAGATTATGCAGCATACCGTAACAGCGTTGTATGAGGAAACAGGGACAGGGTACCAGGGCATTCTTTACGGGCAGTTTATCCTGACGGCAAGCGGCCCCAAAGTCGTGGAGTTCAATGCACGGTTCGGAGACCCTGAAGCCATGAATGTTATCCCTCTTATCGAGACTGATTTTGTAGAAATTATGTCTGCTGTGGTAAAAGGAACCCTCGAAAGCCTGCCTGTAAAGTTCAGCAGGAAAGCGACAGTCTGCAAGTACGCAGTTCCCGCAGGCTACCCGGATAACCCTGAAAAAGACAGCGAAGTAGTTGTAGGAGATATAGGAGAGGCTTCAGTCTACTATGCAAGCGTGTATGAAAAAGAGGGGAAAATTTACACTACCGGTTCCCGTGCCGTTGCTGTCGTCGGGTGTGCCGAAACAATAGAGGCTGCAGAAAGAATCGCCCAGAACGCTCTTGAAAATATTCGGGGCAAACTTTTCTTCCGGAAAGATATAGGCACTGCCGGTCTTATCCAGAGAAGAATTGACCATATGAAAGAAATTAGAGGCTAACTGTTTAAAACACTATGCAGGAGTAGCGCGTGTAAATAAGTACTATGCAATAATGTGAACTGCCCGCTAAATCTAAAGATTTAACGGGCTTCCTAATTCATAGACTACCTTCCGGAATCTCCAAAGGCATTAATTCGGGCAGTCCCTGCCCTACTATGTCCCGCTCCGTCGCTTGTTTCGGCTTTATCTGGTTTCAAGCTAGAGACGGTGTATTTTCCATGATCTGTGAGTCTGAAGGTGAACATATATTGCATTGGCCACTTGGTTCTCGTAACCATTGCTTAATATTATATTGGTTTCGATGCATATCAAGTCAAAGGATAACGAAACGAATCTTGTGGAAGTTGACGCTTATATCCCTCAGGCTAAATCGGGGGTTTAACGCTTCTTCTTATAAAGTTTAAATTCAGCCAGAAATAATTCGGGGTTTGAGACTATGAAGAAAGATGTACTTTCTATAACGGACCTGTCCCGGGAGGAGATCTACGAACTCCTTGAATCGGCCGTGGACCTGAAAGCAAAGCGTAAGGCAGGAGAAAACACAGAGTACCTTAAGAACAAAAGCCTTGGGATGATTTTTGAGAAGTCATCAACAAGGACCAGAGTTTCCTTTGAGGTCGCAATGACCGATTTCGGGGGACATTCTCTCTACCTGAATTTCAGGGATATCCAGATAGGTAGAGGTGAAACCATTGAAGACACCGCAAGAACCCTTTCCGGGTACCTGCACGGAATCATGGCCAGAGTAATCAGCCACGATACTGTGGAGAAGCTTGCAAAATACTCAAACTTGCCCGTGATCAATGCCCTCTCAGACAGGGAGCATCCCTGCCAGATCCTTGGCGACTTCATGACCATCCTGGAGTTCAAGAAAAAGTTCGAAGGCCTGAAATTCGCCTGGGTAGGAGACGGAAACAACGTCTGCAACTCTGCCCTACTGGGTTCGGCTATCATGGGAATGGAGTTTGTCGTTGCCTGCCCGAAAGGCTATGAGCCAAAAGCCGAGTTCCTTGAACAGGCAAAAGCTCTGGGGGGCAAGTTCACAATCACAGATGACCCGAAAGCTGCCGCAAAGGATGCTGACATTATCTATACGGATGTCTGGGTCTCCATGGGTGACGAAGCCGAACAGGAAAAGCGCCTGAAGGACTTTACCAGGTTCCAGATCAATACCGAGCTCCTTGGAGTTGCAAAGCCGGACGTACTAGTAATGCACTGCCTGCCTGCACGAAGAGGCCTGGAAATTACGGATGAGGTAATGGACGGCCCGAACTCTGTAATCTTCGAAGAGGCAGAAAACCGCCTGCATGCCCAGAAAGCCCTTATCCTGAAATTGATGAGATAATATTTCATCAATTTTCCCTATTATTGGTGAGGGAACACCAGAAAAATAAATCTATTTTCCCGGTTAGAGGGATTTTTCACCCTCTGAGAATGCATCCAAGGAAAAAGTTTAAGAACAAAGAATACTACTATGTGCTGCTGAACAACACAAAGTACATCATGCGAGAGTTGCCCAGCCAGGTCAAAGGCGCTGGATTCAGAGTCCAGTCTTGTAGGAGTTCGTGCGTTCGAATCGCACCTCTCGCACTTAATTTTTTAAAATCTTCGATTCAAGGTTTCATACGTTTCTACGGGTTTTTTTCAAGGATTCTCAAGGTTCTTTAACTTACCATATCGAAATTCCAAGGTTGCCCAGCCAGGTCAAAGGCGATAGGTTGAGGACCCAGTCTCGTAGGAGTTCGTGCGTTCAAATCGCACCTCTCGCACTCTTTCTTTTTTAATTGGTTTTATCTAGTTTTTAAGTATCTTGTGAGTTGCGGCAAGATGAATATCTAAAGCAACGGGCTTGAGATATAATCAGGAAGACTAGATAATTAGAATCTATTACAGCTTATATTCTTACTTGTGACATCTACTTGTATGTTTGCTGTATAGAATGTCTTTAGCTTTCCTTTCTGTGACAATTCCAATAACAGATTAAAAAAGGAATGATTTTGCTCTAGGTTTTGTCATAGGTATTATTATATTATTCCGAGATGGTCTGTACAAACCTAGGTCAAAAACCGGTGTGTTTGTACCTCTCTTACCCTGAGACAAGGAAAATCAAAGAAATCTCGGGATAAGAAACCAGGAGGGAAAATCGTTTTTAGAACCATGAGAAGAAAAGGAAATTAGGATAGAATGTGAATTGGAAAACAATGTTTAAGAACTTTGTTAACTGTCTTATTGAATGATATTTGTCTCAATATATTTATATCAAAAAGTGAAAGAACTCGAATAGCTATTGCTTTCTAAATAGAGGCGCTTTATGAATATTGATTCCTCGGATATATCAAAAAACGAAGTTAAAATCCAGACTATTTTACGAATTGGAGTCACAGGTCACAGAAAACTTGAAAATGAACAGCTTCTCAGAAAAAGCATGCAAAAAGCACTCTCTTTGATAGATGAGACGCAAAAAGCAAGCCTAAAAGATATGCCATATACTTACAATGTAATTTCTCCACTTGCCGAAGGTGCTGATAGACTCGTAGCAAAAGAGGTTATGGAATGGCAGGTGTTGGATAGTGCATATAAGCCTTCTCTAAACGTTGTGCTTCCGCTTCCTAAGGAAGATTATATCAAAGACTTTGAAGACATTGAGTCAAAAAACGAGTTTGAGACACTTCTAGGTAGGTGCTATGTCTATATGCACTCTAGAAAAAACTATATCTCGTGAATCTGCTTATGAGAATGTTGGGCACTATGTCGTGGATAATTGTGATTTTTTGATAGCAATCTGGAATGGAAAGCCCGCTTCAGGACAAGGTGGCACTGGGGATATAGTTGAGTATGCACGAAAAGTTGGAAGGCATATTTTCTGGATAAATTCTGAGGACGGAAGCATAAAGGAAGAGAACAGTAGACGAATAAATTAACTGTTATAAACTATTGCGATACACATAGGAAATATTGTACACAAGGAAGAACTTAAGACGTTTTTTCTTATCATGTATCCAGTTCTTCTTTCAACTCCTCTACTATTTGCTCGATGACCTGGATTGCATATTCTCTTGATGAACATAAAGTACCTTGCTTTTTCAATAAATACTCAAGTTCTTCGTCGAATACCTTGATAGAATTCCTCACAAAAGGTGCATGCCGGGTAAACATGGTCTGGAGGTAACCCTTACCTTTATTGGAAAAAGCCTCTGCAGAGAACCAGTCACCGACTATCGTCAGATGTTCCTCTTTAGATAATCCTTCTTTAATTCCTACATTTACTTTATCGTCGGGAATGTGTTTCAGGAACTCTAAAAGCTCTTCTAGCCTGACTTTCCTTGCTTCTGGTCCACGTTCAATATATGACAAATGCGGATCAATAATAATGCTGCAACCGCTAACTTTTGCGTGTTTTTCTAATTCTTGGCGCTCCCTTTGCAGCCATCTATAACGATATTCTCCGGGGGATTCATTTCCGTAGCGAATGGGCCAGACAGGATCATTTGGATTCTTATCTGGAATATGAAACGAGCTTAAAGCTCCTTTCTGGCGCACATGACCATAGAATCCAAGTTTAGAAATGTCTGAAGCATATCTGACCATAAGCTTTGTTCGATCTTCACGCAGTAGACCACATTCAAAAAGTGGAGAGATGTCCTTTTGAGACATACTTTTTTGAGCATCCTCGATGAGATTCCTAAACCTCTCAAAAGACATGATTTTCTTGAGGTTTTGTTCATTATCGTCCCAATGTAAAGCTTGAACTTGCTGGAGCATAGCACTTGGAACCTTATCAATCATAACCGGCATGATGGGTATATTAAGGGCAGCTGCATACCCAATTTCTTGGTGAACCCACCCTCTCTGACTCGAAGACTTACTGATTAGTGGGACGAAAACATGAGCATGTGCGATAAATTTTTTAATTTGATCAGTAAATCCGAAACCACCTTCAAGGTGCTTGTCATAAACCGGATTAAGACCGTTCTCCGTCAATATTTTTGCTAGCTTTTCAACCCGATCTTTGTCTTTATGAGAATAACTGATGAAGATACGGTACTGATATTCTTCTCTTATGTTATCCATAATAAGTCCTCATAAGAATGAAATGTATAGACTTTTAGAACGCTATAAGCACAGAGAGCAAAGACATGAGATTTATTAAAGCAAATTTCTACAAACCTCAAGATGTGGCTATTTGCTATAGAGTACAAAGCACCGATGAAAGAAGAGTTTATCAAAGTATTAAAAGCTTAATTTTATGTAAGAGTATAAGTAGTTACCCAAATTCTCAATTGTACTCATTATGAATTTTAATTCATGATCCAAGGATTCCCAAGCATCTGGTTGTGAATATAAAATTTATGAAAGTTTATTTAGCATTATTCTACTGCAAAGGCAATTATTACCACTTATTTGTCTGTGACCTAACACTATCCTCATGGAGTTCAACTTGATGAAACCTTACACCAGTACCAGAGATATTGATGATCAAGGATACTTGTCCGTGAATAGTAAGACGAAATAAAAATAAGTTTATTACCAATGACAGCATACACGGAAAAGATTGTTGAGGTGTTCCGCTGATGCCTGTCTCAAATAATACTTCTTCAGGAATGTGGAAAACTGTCCGCGTCTTCATCTCTTCTACTTTTAAAGATATGCATGCAGAGCGAGATTATCTCGTCCGCTTTGTATTTCCTCGGCTTCGTGAGGAGTTACTTAAGCGACGCATCCATCTAGTGGACGTGGACCTTCGATGGGGTGTGACCGCAGACCAAGACTCATTCGAAGCATGCATGGATGAGATTGAGCGATGCCACCCGCGTTTCATCTGTATATTGGGCGGAAGGTATGGCTGGATCCCCGCTCCCAAGATAGTGCCAATGGAATTCATGACAAAGGTCTTAAATGGCACTAGTTCTGCGGGAGTAATTTCTGAAAAGAATGCTAAAGTTCTTGAAGACTTATATGTTCCTGACCAAGCAATGGGAATTTATCGGCTTTGTGAGAAGCCTCGTGAAAAGGAACAAACTAAAAATTGGTACTCTAACGGTGAAATAGCAGTGGAGATCTTCCAGCGTGCGGAACTGCCGGAGGCGATGCTTTCCATCACGGCATCAGAGGTACACTTCGGAGCACTGGATCGGCTGAATGAACCTGCATTTCGCTATTTCTATTTCCGCAAGCCTGCTGTCACTAAATCGATTCCGAATTTATATGCTGATATTTATCAGGAGACTGAGAATAGTCTGAAAGAGCAGATGCTGGAAACCCTAAAAGAGAGAATTAAAAACCCAAAAACACTTGGGAAAACGTTGAATGAAGAGGGCATAGAGGAATTAGAGAGTCTGCCCTTCTTTGAATATCCATGTAAGTTGGACGAAGAGACTCAAAGGATTATTGAACTAAAAGAATTTGGTGACAGGGTTTATGCCGACCTCCTGTCCAGCATTGATGCTGAGTTTGGAACAAGTATCCCGGAAAAGCTCTCTGATTTCGACGAAGAAAATGCCATGATGGAGTCATTTATTGAAGAGAGGACAGAGCGCTATGTAGTTGGCAGTAGGAAGGAAATATTTGAAGAACTACAAAAGCATTCAGAGAGCACATATGGTAATGGCTATCTGTGTTTGGTGGGAGATCCAGGTAGTGGAAAATCGGCGTTACTAGCTAAGTTCTATCGAGATTATACAGATTACCAACTAAATCCAAATCATGCGAATCATATTGTTATTCCTCATTTTGTGGGGATAAGCGCAGGTTCAACTGACATTCGTAAAACCCTCCGCAGGATCTGCCATGAACTAAAAAAATCAGGTATTGATGACGAAATCCCTGAAGATTATGAGGAGCTTAGAAAAGTTTTCCCTGTTTTTCTCAAAAAGGCAGCAGAGAGAAGCCATGTTGTCATTATCATTGATGCCGTTAATCAGTTCGACATGTCTAACCAAGCTTTAAACATGCTCTGGCTGCCGGCTGAGCTTCCAGAAGGTGTCAGGGTAATCCTGTCAACGCTGCCTGGACCATCACTGGACGCGTTAAAAAAGCGATCAAACCCTGTGGAAAAAACACTGTCCCTATTGAAAAATTCTGACGCTAATGATATCATCAGTGAATTTCTCAAGCGATATCGGAAAAACCTCGAACCTGAACAGCGGTTAGCTCTATTGGATAAGGAAGATTCGAAAACTCCTCTTTATCTACTGATTGCATTAGAAGAGATCAGAACGTTAGGAATATATGAAGAGATCACAGCGAGAATACAGGAACTTCCAGGAAAAGTGCAACCATTGTTCCTTGAAGTTCTGAAGCGGCTTGAGAATGATGACGGGTTCAGGGATCGTGAAGGAAATAAGATAGGTAATGAGCTGGTGCGCAATTTTGTCTCTTTTATTGGAGTCAGTAGACACGGGCTTTCACAATCTGAACTGGTAGAACTCATCGCTCTAGGAGATCCTCTGGGTAATGTGGCAGCATTGCAACGCTTATTAAGACCATACCTGATGCAAAGAGGAGAACTCCTCGATTTTTACCACAATCAACTGCGAGAAGCTGTAAACGGGAAATATCTGGCGGATGAGGAAGAATGCCTTGAGTTACATAAACAACTGGCCATATACTTCTATAGTAAGGCTGACCCCTTAGGAGATAAATCATGGAATGGCAATTATTCTCGAGGGTTGTCAGAACTTCCCTACCATCAGACCCATGCAAAAATGATAGGCGAACTCGAAAACACACTCACAGACCTGATGTTTATAGAAGCCAAATTCACGGTAGGTATGGGCTATGATCTTTTGGCTGACTATAACCGCGTTAGCACGAGAAATAGAGCTGGATTCCCAATTATTACGGCCAAGTACTATGAAGGTAAGTTTGGAGTTTTTTGCCCGTTCTGTCTCGGATGGAGTAAGGTTGAAAAGAGCTTGTTAGGAAAAGACATGGAATGTCCTGAGTGCAAGAAAAGACTTGTACTGAACTCATTTACCATAAATGCTGAGTGGCAGCCTTCCAAAGGAGAGCGTAAAACAGAAGGAAAAGTAAATGTTGAGCCTCTAATGTCCAAAGCATTCATCGACTACTATGACTTTGCATTTGGTGACCATCATATCCTGTTGGAACACCCTAACCTCACTATTCAGCAGGCGCTTAATCAACCCTATGAAAGTGAAGTGGCGATCAAGGCAAAAACATTTGATTATAGAAAGCCTTGGATTAGGTGGATTAACAAACCACAGAAAAAATCATTGTGTCTGATGAAGCTTGTTGGACACACTGATTTTGTTAATGCTTGCAGTTTCTCTCCTGATGGTAAGATAATTGTATCCGCTTCACATGACCTGACTCTTCGTATTTGGGATACTGAGACAGGGGAGGAAATCAAGGTATTGCGAGGGCACGCTCGTAATGTGAATGATTGCCGTTTCTCTCCTAATGGTAAGATAATTGTATCCGCTTCAGATGATCTGACTCTTCGTATTTGGGATGCTGAGACTGGGGAGGAGATTAAGGTACTGAGAGGGCACACTGATTCTGTTAATGCCTGCTCTTTCTCTCCTGACGGTAAGAAAATTGTATCCGCTTCATCTGACCTGACTCTTCGAATTTGGGATGCTAAGACTGGGACGGAGATTAAAGTACTTAACGGGCACACAGCTGCTGTGAGAGCTTGCTGTTTCTCTCCTGATGGTAAGAGGATCGTATCCGCGGCTCCATGGGGAGAAAAAGCGGGCGAATCTCTTCGTATTTGGGATGCTGAGACTGGGGAGGAGGTAAAAGTACTTAATGGGCACACTGAGTCTGTGAATGCTTGCTGTTTCTCTCCTGATGGTAAGAGAATCGTATCGCCTGAATACAAATCTCTTCGAATTTGGGATGCTCATACAGGAGAGGAGATAATGGTATTGAAGCACACTACTTCTATGAACGACTGTTCTTTCTCTCCTGATGGTAAGAGGATCATTTCCGCATCATATGACTATACTCTTCGAATTTGGGATGCTCAGACAGGAGAGGAGATTATTGTATTAAAGCATACTGATTATTTGAGAGACTGCTCTTTCTCTCCTGACGGAAAGAAGATCGTATCCGCATCAAAAGACAAAACTCTTCAAATTTGGGATGCTGAGACTGGAACGGGGATTAAGGTACTTAATGGGCACACTATTTCTGTCAACGACTACTGTTTCTCTCCTGATGGTAAGAGGATTGTGTCCGCATCAGGGGATGAAACTCTTCGTATTTGGGATTCTGAGACTGGGGAGGAGATTAAGGTACTGAGAGGACACACCAGTTTCGTACTTACCTGCTGTTTCTCTCCTGACGGAAAGAGGATTTTATCCGCCGCAAGGGATGACAGAACTCTTCGTATTTGGGATGCTGAGACTGGAGAGGAGATTAAGGTATTTAATGGGCACACTAGTTCTGTGATTGCTTGCTGTTTCACTCCTGACGGTAAGAGGATTGTGTCCGCATCATATGACAATACTCTTCGAATTTGGGATGCTGAGACTGGAGAGGAGATTAAGGCACTTAATGGGCACACTGATTTTGTTAAAGCCTGCTCTCTCTCCCCAGATGGTAAGAGGATTGTGTCTGCATCGGGGGACAGAACTCTTCGAATTTGGGATGTTGAGACTGGAGAGGAGATTAAGGTACTTAATGGGCACAATATTTGTGTGAACGACTGCTCTTTCTCTCCTGACGGTAAGAGGATTGTGTCCGCATCAGGGGATGAAACTCTTCGAATTTGGGATGCTGAGACAGGAGAGGAGATTATTGTATTGAAGCACACTGATTATGTGACCTCCTGTTCTTTCTCTCCTGACGGTAAGAGGATTGTATCTACGGCATTATATGACAATACTCTTCGAATTTGGGATGCTGAGACTGGAGAGGAGATTAAGGTACTTAATGGGCACACTGATCATTTGAATGCCTGTTCTTTCTCTCATGACGGAAAAAGGATCGTATCCGCATCAAGAGATAAAACTCTTCGAATTTGGGATGCGATAACTGGAAGCTGTATAAGCATTTTCTTTGCTCTCGGCTCCCTAAACTGCTTTGATATGGCTAACGGACAAATGAAAATAGTATCAGGTGATAAAGGTGGAAATGTATATCTCCTTTTAGTGAACGGATTAAACTCTGGTCTTCCTTTCGTCACACCTGTTCGACTATATTTATATGATGTCCATGAGTGGGATAATAAATTAACAGCAAGATGCAAGTTATGTGGAAACTTATTTGTTATAGAACAAAAAATTATAGACATGTTAAACTCACTCAATAATAATTTAGGCAAAGTAATTAGTGACCATAAAGTAATCTTAGGAGAAGCTCTTAACGATCCTAGGTTAAATACCACATGTCCTCATTGTAATAATAAACTCAGATTAACACCTTTTGTAGTTGATAATACTGAAAGACATATTGGTCAAAAAAATTATAGAGATAATATGGAAAATAGTCCTTTGATCTCAAAAGATCCTATTAATATTAAATATTCGGGGAATATGTTAACTATAGCGGATAGTGATGAGCAAAACTATATTAACAAAAGATCCGAGGATTTTAAGTACCGACATAAAGATTCAGTAAAGAGGACATCTGAATTACTGAATAAGGAAGATCTGACGAGCTTAAGACTCGGTGAAATCAAAACAAAAGATGAGCCGACCAAAGAAAAAGTTGAGGATATTCCAAAGTTAAAAAAGCCTTGGTGGAAATTTTGGAAATAAGTTTAAATAAATTCTCTAAAGAATCAAATCAAAATAGTCCATCATTTAGGAAAGTACCCATTGATCAAATGATAAACTTGAAAGTTTACATTTTTGAGCAATTTTAAAGTCGAAAAACTATCTATAAGTATTTTTTTCTTCAAAATTCCACGTGCTTTATGAATTATTGGAAGAAGTTAATTTTTCATATTGTTTTTCTAAATAAGTTTCAAGGCAGAATAATTTTATGATAGCACACTCTTATTTTTCGAAGCCTTTATTTCTTCATAAGTGATGCATTTAATTAGAAGCAACAGGTGGGATTAACTCTGGAGAAATCTTCAAAAGAAGAATATAAGATTGTTGTCGCAGGCGACGTTACTATTGACTGGTTACAATGGATCACTAAATACAAAGAAATTTTTGAATGCAAAAATCCGCCTAACTGGGCTCTTTACCCCGGTACCCGGATGAAGGCAGAACAGGGGGGTTCATTACTTCTTGCCAGGATGGTCAAGGAAGCGACTAACGCTAACGTTTCTACTCACTTACTTAACGGTATTAAAAACATTCCCCCAGAATCGATCATACATTCAATAGCCATTTTAGACGCATTTCAAATATCCAAGAATGAAGAGGAATGCGATAAAAAAGGTAAGGTTTTTCGCATAAAAAACCACAGTGGTTTTTGTGGTCCCATCAAGAAAAAGCCAAGACTTTTGCCGATCTCTAACGATAGTGCTGATGCAGACATGGTTATCCTTGACGACGCAGGGAACGGCTTCCGTAATGAAAAAGATGTTTGGCCAAAAGCTATTCTTGAAAAGGGAAAATGTCCTATAATAATTCTCAAAATGAGCCACAAACTTGCTGATGGGGCACTTTGGGATCATCTCACTAAAGAACAAAATGCTAACTCAAAGAACCTCATTTTGATTATCGATGCAAACGACCTCAGGAAATTGGGAGTCAACATCAGCAAGCATCTGTCCTGGGAACAGACAACTGAGGATTTTTACTGGCAGATGATAAATAATCCTCAAATAAAACCTCTTGCCGCCTGCAAAAATCTTATAGTAAGATTTGGATTGGACGGGGCAATCCACTATACTAACACTGACGGTAAAATCAATGCATCCCTTTACTATGATCCAAATTTGGGGGAAGATGGGTATAAAGAGAACTATGAAGGGGATATGCAGGGAGTGACTGCTGCCTTTGTTGCTGCTTTTTCAGCGAAGATTGCTAAAGAAGGGCTTAAAGGCACCGAAAACGGGATCGATAAACACGTCGAAAACGTTGTTGAAAAAGACATCAAAACAGAAATCAAAAAAAGCATTGGAGAAGGGATCCGTGAGGGAATACAGAAATCCAGGCAGTTGCTGGAAATGGGTTTCGGAAACGCAAAAGCTGAACCTTCTTATCCAATATCCAAATTATTCGAGTCAAACAGCGAACAGAATACGATATGTGATGTGGCTATTCCTGATTTTAAAAATAAAGCATCTGGCAAGAAAAATAACTGGAGAATACTGGAAGAATGCACCAGAGGGATGCTTGAATCCATTGCTTATAACGCCGTTAAGAATAAAACCGAAGATGCATTGAGAAAGGTTCCATGTGCCAGATTCGGCAAGCTGCTTACTCTTGATAGGGAAGAAATTGAAAGTTTTCAGAGTATCAGAAACCTCATGAGTGAATATATGGAGAAAACAGAGGTTAATGTTCCACTTTCAATAGCAGTGTTTGGGCCTCCGGGATCAGGCAAATCTTTTGGTGTTACAGAGCTGGCGTTAAGCCTTGATCAGAAACGAGTAGAAAAAATAGAATTCAATGTTTCCCAGTTTACCTCCATCGCTGATCTGGCAAGTGCATTCCATAAGGTAAGGGACCTGGTGCTAAAAGGCAAGATTCCTCTTGTTTTCTTTGACGAATTTGATTCGGCTTTTGATGTGAAGCTTGGATGGCTGAAATACTTCCTGGCACCCATGCAGGACGGCATGTTCAAGGATGGAGAAACTATGCATCCCATTGGGAGATCAATCTTTGTCTTCGCCGGCGGCACAAGCTATACTTTCCAGAAGTTCTCAAGGGAGAATTTTGACGAGGAAGCAACCGAAAAAGAAAGGAAGAGCATGCTGAAAGAATTCCGCGATGCCAAAGGAACCGATTTCATCAGTCGATTACGTGGCTATGTCAATATTCTGGGCGTCAACCGTGCCGGACCTGATGATGCGTCTTTCATAATAAGAAGGGCGCTTCTCCTGAGATCATTGCTACAGAGAAAGGCACCTAAAATATTTGACGATCAGGGAATTGCATGCATTGACTCTGGTGTGCTGCGCGCGTTCCTTAGAGTTCCAGCTTACAAACACGGCGTCAGATCAATGGAAGCGGTCATCGATATGAGCACTCTTGCAGGAAGAAAACGATTTACCCAGGCAGCCCTTCCTCCTTCCAAACAGCTTGAAATGCATGTTAACTCGGAAATTTTCTTGAAACTGGTGTCTCTTGATTCTTTATTTAATGACGTAATGGAACGAATGGCAATGGCCAACCATGCCCAACATGTTAAAGAACAGACGGGTAAGAAAGATCCATCTGATCCCACCATGCAGCCCTGGGAAAAGCTACCTGAAAATTTTAAGGAGTCAAGCCGAAGTCAGGTAAGGCAAATTCCTGAAAAACTCCAGAGGATTGGGTTTGACATGATGCCTTTTGTCGAAAAACCTGAAAAAAGGTTTGAATTTACTGAAGAACAAGTAGAGATACTTGCCGAAATGGAACATGAAAGATGGGTAGATGAACGCATTAAAGAGGGATGGGTTCTCGGAAGCCCGAGAGATCCTGTGAAAAAAATCAGTCCTTATCTTGTGCCATGGTCTGAACTCACAGAGGAAGTAAAAGATTGGGACCGGAATCCTGTCAGGAAAATACCTGAAAGACTTGAAGCTTGCGGATTAGAGATATACAAGCTTCAATAAGGACGTGATTTGAGAACTTGGCTGAATAGTAGCGCTGAATTGCTTAAGCCAGAGGAGCTATGAGGTATATGATCCGAAAGTTATTGAAAAAACTTGGCTGGAATGATAGTGACAAAAAACCAGAGGAATATACCGAAAAACCGACATATGGAAATATTTCACAATCCTTAAAGAAGAATGAAGAGCCTGTAAAGGTGAACCCACCAACTAATACAAAAACATATGTAAATAATTCACAGTCAGCAAATGAAAGCAAAGAACCAACGAAGGTAAACCATTCGGATGATACCTATAACGACCTTAGAGAAAATGAATGGAAAAGTGAGAATGTAAAGAAACGTCAGATCAATGTTTTCGTCTCTTCTACTTTCAAGGATATGCAGGCTGAACGTGACGAGCTTGTTAAAAGAATTTTTCCCCAGCTAAGGAAACTCTGTGAGGAGAGAGGTGTGACTTGGGGTGAAGTCGACCTTCGTTGGGGTATCACTGACGAGCAGAAAGCCGAAGGTAAAGTTCTCCCAATTTGTCTTGCTGAAATAGAGCACTGCAGACCTTATTTCATCGGTATTCTCGGCGAGAGATATGGTTGGGTAGATGACAAAATACCACAGGCAGTCATCGAGCAGTATGAGTGGTTGAATGAATATAAAGGTAAATCTGTTACTGAGCTTGAAATCCTGCATGGAGTGCTCAGAAACCCTAAAATGGCTGATCATGCGTTTTTTTATTTCAGAGATCCTTCATACCTTAATTCTATTACTGAGAACGAACGAAATAATTATATTGAAGCTCCTACTGACGAAGATATTCAAGAATATGGCCCCAAAGAAGCAGAGAGAAGAGCTGAAGAAAAGAAAAATAAGCTACTCGAATTAAAGAAATCTATCAGAAATAGCGGTTTTCCAGTTAGTAACAATTACACGAATCCTAAGGTTTTAGGTGAGCTAGTTTTACGGAATTTATCGAAAGTCATTAACGGGCTTTATCCTGAAAGTGAAAAACTCGATCCTCTGGAACAGGCTAGATTTGAGCATGAGTCTTTTGCCGAGAGCCGCTTCAATATTTATATTGAGCGTAAGGGATATTTCGATAGGCTTGACGCTCATGTCAAAGATGATGGTATGCCTCTTGTTGTGGTAGGAGACTCGGGCTCAGGGAAATCGGCTTTATTGGCTAACTGGGTTAAAAAATACCAGGAAAATGGAGCTGATAAGCCATTTTTGCTTGTCCATTATATTGGTGCCACGCCTGACAGTGTAGACTGGGTAAGTATGCTCAGGCGTATTATGAGCGAACTGAAACGTCATTTTGATATCCGGCAGGATATTCCGGATAAGCCGGATGAGCTTAATGCCGCTTTTGCTAACTGGCTTCACATGGCAGCGGCGAGGGGGAGAATGGTATTGATCATTGATGCACTCAATCAGCTTGAGGATCATGATGGGGCTCTTGAGCTGTTCTGGCTGCAGGAAATGATTCCTCCTAATGTCAGGCTTATCGTCTCGTCGTTGCCTGGCCGGTCTCTTGACGAACTGATGAAGCGTCGTTGGTCGATACTAGAAGTGAAACCCCTTGATGTTCAAGAGCGCCAGAAGCTCATAGTCGATTATCTTGGCCAGTATCACAAAAATATGTCCGTTCCAATGATTGGGCATGTCGCATCTTACAGTCAGACCAGCAATCCGCTTTACTTACGGGCTTTATTAGAGGAGATCCGGCTCCATGGAGATCATGACACTCTTCCTCAAAGAATTGATTTTTATCTTTCAACCTCCAATGCGGCTGATCTTTATGATAAGATCCTGGAGAGATATGAGCAGGACTATGATAGGGATCGCAAAAATCTTGTAACAGACACTTTTTCTTATTTGTGGGCTGCCAGAAAGGGTTTGTCAGAGATCGAGCTTCGTGAAATGCTGGGAAGTAATGGAGATCCATTGCCTGGAGCTCTCTGGTCTCCTCTATATTTAGCGGCTGAAAAGTCACTGGTTAATAGATATGGGTTATTGAGCTTCTCGCATGATTATCTTAGAACTGCTGTTAAGAAAAGGTATCTTGAGACAGAGGGTGAAGAGCAAGACCTGCACCTTCTTCTGGCTGATTATTTTGAGAAAAGGGAACTCAGTAAACGGAAGGTAGAGGAACTTCCTTGGCAACTTGGGAAGGCAAAGTCCTGGAACATGCTTGCAGACCTACTGATAGATCCATCTTTCTTTGAGATGGCATGGAATTCAAACCAGTTTGACGTTAGAGGGTACTGGGTATTGATTGAAGATAACTCTGAACTTAGCATGGTACAGGTTTACAAGCCAATAATCGATTCACCTTCACAATATAATCCAGAGTTCGTTTTCACTATTTCACAACTTTTTTATCAGGTAGGGTATTTATCAGAAAGTTTTTCGCTCTCACAATATCTTATAGGAAAAGCTAAAAAATTAGGTAATAAAAATATTCTGCAAATGACATTACTTAATCATGCAAATATTTTATATTTGTGGGGTGATTTCGAGAGTGCTATGAAACTATATAAAGAAGTGGAGTCCATATGCACAGAAATAGAAAATAAAGAGAGTTTGGCTATGTCTATTGGAAATCAAGCAAATATTCTCTATACTCAGGGGAATTTAGAAAGTTCAATGAATTTACTCAAAGAGCAAGAGAAAATTGTAAGAGAACTAGGAAACAAAAATGATCTGCAAAACTGTTTACTTAATCAATCAAACATATTATATTCAAGGGGTGAACTGGAAGAGGCTATGAACCTCCTGAAAGAGCAAGAAATGATCTCCAAAGAACTTGGAAGTAAAGACAATCTACAACTATCCTTAGGAAATCAGGCAAATATTCTCTATTCCATGGGTAACCTTGATGGAGCCATGACTCTCCATAAAGAAGAGGAAAGAATATGTAGGGATTTTAGTAATAAAGAAGGTTTGCAAAGATCTCTAGGCAATCAGGCCCTTATTTTTAAGGATCAAGGAGATTTTGATAGTGCCATTAATTTGCATAAAGAAGAAGAAAGATTATGTAGGGAAATGGGATATAAATATTCTTTACAAATGTCTCTTGCTAACCAAGCGCTGATACTCGTCGCTAAGGGGGATTTGAGTACTGCCATGAAATTATTCAAAGAACAAGAGAGTATCTGCAGGGAGATTGGGAGTGAGGAATATTTGAGAGAATCCCTTAGAAGACAATCCTTGATTTTATTTGCCTAGGGAAATATGGAAGAAGCTATGAAACTCATGAATGAGATCAGTAATATGAAAGAAACTGACAAATAAAAGTTGCACTTGCGCACCCCGCTGCAAGGCAACGGGGTATGTTCGCGCCCCCACTCAAAATTCCGTTAAAGAAAGTAATAACCCTAAAAAATTTAGTTTAAGCAGAAGTTAACAACCAGAAAACGGAATTGATAAATCATATTAATTAACGTTTGCTGGGGAAGTTTTCCATCCCCGCAGCAAGCTAGAGGGGTATTCAACTGATAAAGAATGGCATACTGTACTTGAATCAAAAGGAATCGATTTTATAAGTCCTGTTCCTCTAGTTTCTCCTTCTGAGATCCCGCCGCCACAAGAACTAGTCAGTCTACATTTCAATGACTGGATATTGGCATTTAGAAGCTATCGCCCCTAATTTTATTCTTCCATATTTATTCTCAAATTATTACCGAGCCTATCCCAAACCAATTTTTCATGGACCTTGATAATAATGCCAAGTTCAAATATATGACATCTGCTACAGAGCAGGAGATCGTTCAGGCGCATTAAATCCTAATCCACCGGAAGGTTCTCGAACATCCGAGCAAAACTGAATATCAAACTTTTTTGCCATATCATCGGAGAGGTCGAAGAGCTGCCTGCGAGAGGTCACGAGCATAAGCAAAGGACGTTGCACCTTTTTCAACTGCTATCTCCGCAATTGTCACAGGGTTATAGACAGGCTCGATAGAACCTCACAGGGGGATTTCACCGACAATAATCAGACCGCCATGCACGCTCCTTTTCAACAATGAGATTCAGAGTCCAGTCTTGTAGGAGTTCGTGCGTTCGAATCGCACCTCTCGCATCAAACTTTTTTAATTATATCGAGTAAAACTGATTATTTCATTTGTTGGCATGTTATTAAGATATTATAGACCTTTTTCTTAACACTTTTATGAGAAATATAAAATTAATAAATGGCCATCTATTGGTTAATTTGCATCAATATTCTCGATCAAAATTTTTAGTTTATGATTTATTCCTTTTCATTAGATCCCATTGCCATCACTTATATTATATATTTTTTAATTCGGAACTTAACTTTTCACATTTGCACCGATCTGTTTTGTAAATAATGTCTCTTAATCAGTGGTCCGGATTTTGGGATGAAAGTTGTTCCGATTTTTTGAGAATATGCAAGATTACTATCTTTTCAGGCAGGGACATCTATATATCTTTAAATAAGTCGGGCCGTATTTAGGCGAAAAGTTATATCAATGTCTTGCGTTTACGAATCCTATGAAAAAAAAGTTTTCCAATAAAATCCTCATTATAGGTTATGGCTCAGTTTCACAATGTACTCTACCCATTTTACTGGACAAACTCGATGTTCCGCTAGAAAACATTACCTTAATTGATTTTGAAGACAAATCAAAAGCCCTGAAAAAATATACTAATCAAGGATTAAGATTTGTCTGTGAAAAGATTACCCCTACAAATTTGGATCAAGTTCTGTCACAATATATGGAAAATGAAGGCTTGATCATTGATCTTTCGTGGAATATAGGTGCTAATGACATCCTTAAGTGGTGCCATGATCACAATGTATTGTACGTTAACACTTCGGTTGAAGTATGGGATCCTACTGAGGATTTTTTGACCAGAAGTCTATTGGAAAAATCTCTTTATTTGCGGCAAATGAGATTGCGTGAACTTTCCCGTGATTGGAAAGATGCACCGACTGCTGTTGTTGACCATGGCGCAAATCCTGGTCTGATAACTCATTTCGTAAAGCAAGGCTTGCTGGATATTGCCGCCTGCACCTGTGCTGATAAGAAAGTCTCTCCTGAGGATGAACAGGAAATTACCCTCCTTGCAAAGAACAGGGATTTTGCCCGCCTGGCTCAGAAACTGGGAGTCAGAGTGATCCATTGTAGCGAGCGAGATACTCAAGTAGCAAACCGGGCAAAGGAAGTTAATGAATTCGTAGGGACATGGAGCATTGAAGGATTGAGAGAAGAAGGAACAGCTCCTGTTGAAATAGCCTGGGGAACGCATGAGAGCAAACTGCCGCCCCTGGCACATATACCTCCTTACGGACCGAAAAATATGATTTTCTTGCCCCAGATGGGCATGAATACATGGGTCAGATCGTGGATACCGGATGAAGAAATTGTAGGTATGGCGATCCGTCATG
>NZ_JJQY01000148.1:0-26710 GCF_000979295.1 Methanosarcina sp. 1.H.T.1A.1
GTGTAAACATGGACCTGAGTTATTTCGCGTTGGAGCCTCAGAAGGTTAACCTGTGCCTGAAGAGTTTGTCACCCTATGAGCGAGACTAAGGCAAGGCCTTCACGCCGGATGTCCAGAATACCTATCCTTATCCCGAGCGATAGCCCTGACCTTTTAGACTAGCTTTCAGGTATATGTGCTTAGATGTGCTTAGATGTTCCTAGATGTTCCTAGATGTGCTTAGGTCTGGGAGATACGTGCAAAATAGCTATCCCGGATTCTCGTCCAGATCACTACAATGCCTTCGGCAGAAATGCTCACCCTATCAGTTTTCTTAATATCCTGAGCCGATGGACGATCCAAATACTCAATACTCGGATTCAAACTTTGTGACAAGGTTGCTAGAGGTTTTTGGGTATGTTACGTGGTTAACCAGGGAACAAAGAAAAAGCGCTTTTTATTATCTTCAAAATGTCAAAACGGCACCTTTTATCATGTAAATGCATATATTTTGAAAATGTTTATAAGGTATCATCAACTTTAATAAGTGATTATAAAACCATTCTTTAAGCTGACAAACAATCCATAAAACTAGAAATATCGAGGGGTTATCATGAAAGATTCTGAAGTAAAAATGTTGGACGAAAACGACCATATTTTTATTAAAGCATTAAGTGATCTCGGGATGTCAAGAAATGCCGCTACAACCATGGCATATCTTATGAATGTAGACGAAGCTTCATCATGGGAAATTGAAATAAGTACTGGATTAAGGCAACCCGAAGTCAGTCTTGCAATGAGGTTAATGTGCGATAAGTCCTGGGTTAATATGCGCTCCGAAAAAAAGCCTGGAAAAGGGCGGCCGATGAAGATTTATTCTCTTGCGGCTCCGGTTGACGAGATCATAAGTTATTACGAAGACCAGATTTACAAAGAATCTCAGGCAACCATCTCAGTAATCAAGAAACTGAAAGTGATGAGCAAACAGGTGTCTCTTACTCTCTCAAAGTGAAGGCTTTCAAAAAGGATTAACTCCATAATGGCTGACAATCCTTTTTTGGAATTCACTATTATGGAAAAAAACATTTAATATGGACAGCTTGCTTTTGGGTAACTTCATTTAGCTTTTCTATCTTCTCATCCTTAATGTGCAGCTGGTTCTTCGACAGGCAACGCCTTCACGCCTTAATCCCTATCCTTTCCCAGCGATAGCCTTCGCCTTTGTACGTGGCTTCCAGGTATGTGTACGTGTTCGGTATGTGGAGGGTTACAGAAGCTATGCTTGGTTCCCGTCCAGATCACTACAAACTCGATAGATATTCTAGTGTCGCGTCAGCAGTAAAATGTCGTATAAAATCAAGAACAACTATTCAGAATTATTCAATCCTTGAGGATTGACGCGACACCAGGAGACTTTTTAATATCTTATGGGATCGTCAAAAAACCCGAAAATAATACACAGTCTCTAAAATATTCTTTAACATATGACAAATGATAAGTATCATGATAAGTATCGTCTGTTTTATAACTCTCTAAAAGATCTTTTAAAAAGCGTTATTAAGTATTTTAGTCCAGTTTGATGCGGATTTTTGCGGAAACGCCATCCCAGGAGAGGCCAAAATAAAGTTCGAGGCGATGTCCACATCTGATCTTCCATAAGGTGAAAAATAGAACCTGCTGCAAGGGTAAGGACTTTGATATCTCCTCTTTTATCATATAAGTATAAACCTGTCAGAAAGAGGGTAAAAGAAAATAACAATGTATGAGCTATTATCCGTCCGTTTGCAATGGTAGAAGAAAAGATAACCATTCCTAGAGGTTTATCTATTAAGTCCGGAAGGAGCGATCCAATGACCAGATATGTTGGATCTATAATGGTCCTTAATTGTGGTATAAAAAATGCAAATCCGAAAAATACCCCCAGCGTGACGCCAATATGTCCAAAAAGAAGCATCAAAATTAAAAGGTACTTTAGTTACATATAAATATGGTCTAAAGATCTGTTTCTTGCAGAACTTTACCAAAATAGCAACGTTTTGACCTAAAGTGCGCCATATTAAACTGGCTGGAATGGACCATTGGTCTCGAGTTGAGGCTAAAAAACAGAGAAATAGCATTATTTTAGGGTAAAAGGTTGCTGTCTGAAAATAAGGTAAATAAGTTTTACTATAAAACCTATTTACCTTTTGCTTCCTTTATATTTATTCGATTGTTTCTATTCTCTCTTTCTTGACAAAGGGCTTGCTGATTTTCTCTGGCATCCAGCTAGGCCTATTTTTTGGGGCTTTGACAACTTGTTTCCATGCCTTGAAAATGTGCACCTTCTTTGTCCCGCGTTCCCTGAGACGGAGAATCTCCGGTTTGGATTTTGTCCCGTTGCTCCGGTTTGCTGCTTTCAGAGCAGCCTGACGAGGCTGTTTTCCAGTGAAAACTCCGTGTTCATTGCCGTCTTCGTCTCTTAATACAAAATTTCTTGTGTCAGACATAAGAGTCATCTCGCAAAATATGTTACTAGAGACTGATTAAGTGTTAAAGCATATAAACTTTTTCTTTGAATGTTGTCGATAGTTATTGGTTTGTGATAAAATCCCCATTATTTTATGAAGAATATATAAACTAAATTTTTCTATATTGTTGTCAAAATGGGGTATATGTAAATATTTATATCTTAGGATCTGTGATGAAATAATATAGGCAGTAGTTAAGAATGTATTAAATAACTTTCATGAGCTAGATGGCTGATTTGACTTCACTGAATTATTCATTACCTGAGTTCTTTCGTTACAAATACTTAGGTTTTCTATTAACCCATCCTTTTTGTGCAGCTGGTCGGTAAGAAGGTCAACCTGTGCCTGGAGTTGATCCTCCAACAGGCAAAAATAAGGCACGACCTTCATGCCGGATTTCCAACATGCCTATCCTTATCCTGGAAGCCTGGCATAATCCTTCCACGTATGGTTGTCGGGTTTAATAACGGACCGGATTAGAACCATACCTTGAACCATGTAGTTTTTCATCTTCTACTTTTATTTTATGCGATACAGTTTCACCAGTTGGTTTTTCGTCTTCTACTTTTATTTTATGCCAACCACACAAACAGCAACCTTCTTTGTAATGCATGATATGTTTTACAACACAAGCAAACCCTATTGTTGCTAAGATACAACCCACTATTTTCATAAATTTATGCACAATTATTCACTCCAATTTATTATTATACCTTATCGTTTATGAAGATACGCAAACAAGCAGACTTGTTAAATTTGCAACTGGTGGATTTTTTAACTTTGAACCTTCCATCCCCTGGCAGTTAAATTATTTGCATGTGCTATTCCTGTAGTTGATGGTGCAGCATTTCCAGTTAAATCTAAATCCCCACCATTAGTATTATAAGAATCCAGTGTTTGGAGTACCCCATCTACTGCTGTTTGATTTAATGAATTACGACTAGCATTTAAATAAAGTAAACCGGGATCATTGGAAATATCTAAACTTGTGAGGTCATTATTATACATATTCACAGTACATTTTCTACCAGCAGGGAAACAACCAGAAAAATTAGCAGCATTATAATGATTATTGGCTGATAGAACGCTTTTCAAATTTGTTGAAGTCAGGTGCAGAGCACCGCTTTGATTACCGTCCCATATATAAAAGTCTTTGAGAAGTGGAAACTGATTGACCGGGAACGTGCTGGTCATCTGCGGGTTATCTCTAACACATATATGCCATATCTGAGCCCCCGTTGTACCCCAATTTATTGAATATGTTGAACTTCTCTGAGATGCTCCACGAAGATCAGCCAGAGAAGGAGCTTCTGAGAGATCAAGATAAGAAATGTTGCAATTTTCAAGACAAAGCCTGGTCAGAGACGGAACGTTACGGAGTCTGATGGTAGCCAGTGATGTACAATAAAAACACTCAATCGTATGCAGTGCCGTGAAGTTATTGAAATCCAGCGCAGTTATTGGATTATAACTCGAAGCCCATACCTGGAGGTATGGCGCAACATTTTCTAAACCAGTAACAGCTATTACATTCTGTTTTTTTAAATTTTCTATTGTACTGGAACCTGGAGTTACTCCACCATCTGAACCATCATAACCTATATTGATTTTAGTTACTGCACTCCATGGTGTTACTACCAAAGTGTTTGCTCTTGTCCTCTTTGAACCAAAATTTACAGAAGGAGACGGAGAATCAGATGTTGAACCGTCACCAAATACCCATTGAATTTTAGGATTACCTGTAACTGTAATAATTGGTGAAAATGATGAACCAGTAGTAACAAACGTAATATTTGCTTCAGGTGTTGGAGGTATTACCTTTGCATTTGGACTGGAGTTTGAATTGTTCTTATCAGAGTCTGACGAGTCTGAACTCGTACATCCCAGAGTAGAAGTAACTAAAATAATAATGGCTAATAATTCTGCAAATTTAATCTCAGAAATTCTATTGGGAAATCGCATAACAGATCTCCTGATATTATTTACTTTGAGATTGTTTTTCTGAAAATTTACATTATTTTTGAATAAAGTGAGCTTATGAAATACTTAACTTTTATTAAATATTTATATCTTCTGCCCTAAAAAAGTTTTCTTTTTAACCTGGTTTTTGAACGATCCCGTATGGCGAATAAGGTTGTAAAGGTCAGAGAACGCGTAATAATTCGGGCGATCATTTAAATATCGAAGGTGATATGTATAACAGGATAGGATGATCGACGAAGTGCTAAAGGTTTTCAAAAAGATCGATGCAAAGGATTTCAGGATACTTACAGGCATCGAGACAGGGATGAAACATTTTGAGTGGGTGCCGATAGAGGAATTGAATAAGTACACTAAAATGCCTCTCGATAAGCTGGAATACAGGTTAAGAAAACTTGTCCGGGATAAGCTTGTTGTCAGAACCACCCAGCCTTATGAAGGTTACCAGATTTATTTTGAGGGCTATGATGCCCTTGCTCTCAATTCCTTTGTGAAAAGGAGAAGTATCAGCGCCATAGGGGATGAAGTAGGGGTAGGCAAGGAGTCTGTCATTTTGGAAGCGATCCGGCAGCCTGAGCTTGCAATAGGGAAGCCTTCTCCGGTCATAATCAAATTCCACAGGGAAGGCAGGACCAGCTTCAAGCAAATAAAAAGAGTACGTGACCACATTGGGGAAAGAGAGCACTTTTCATGGATTTATGCTGCTCGTCTTGCTGCCCAGAGGGAGTATGAGATCATGACAAAGGTATACCCTCAGGTGTCTATCCCAAAACCCCTGGATCAGAACAGGCATGCAATTGTTATGGAGATTGCAAAAGGCAGCCTGCTCTCAAAAACAAAGCTTCTTAACGCTGAGTGGTATCTCGATGAGATTCTCAGGCAGGTAAAGATAACCTACTCGCTTGGAATCATCCACGCCGATTTAAGTGAATATAACATCTTTGTATCCGAAGACGGCGTCCAGCTCATCGACTGGCCTCAGTATATCACTCCTGCCCATCCCCATGCTGACGAAATTCTCGAAAGGGATGTTTCAAATGTACTGGTTCATTTTAATAGGAAGTATGGGATTAAAAGGGAGCTTGAAGAAGTAATTCGTGAAATTAAAAGTGGAGCAAGCTTAATCGGAGCAACTGAAGAAGAGCCAAGCAGAGACGAAGCAAGCAGAGACGAAGCAAGCAGAGACGAAGCAAGCAGAGATGAAGCAATTATAGAAGGAACAGGTAAAAGGGGTGAAGGTCTAAATGAGAGGATCAGCGAAGAAAATAAAGATAAAGAAAATGACAATAAAGAAGAAGCGTTCGGAGAAGAGAGGAATTAAAAGAAATAGATGAAAGATAAGTAAAAGATGAAAGATAAGTAAACTCAGATCGGATAAAGAAAATAAAAGTTCTTTATCGTAAAAATTTTTTATTGCGATAAATATTAGTATTTTATAACTTTATTTCCCCCCTCTGAGCGAGCTAAAACAATGTCATATGTACCCAGGTCACCCGAAGACCGTCTTCATCCTCTTTTTTTCACGGTATATCCCTAAATCTACCAGTCCCTAAATGATAAAGATGTCTGCCTATCTGCCCGGGTGAAATGATTTCTTCCATAACGGCGGTAAAAAGTAGGTGGGGGATGAGGCTAACACAGATACAGAGAGATTCGGGCCTTAATACAAAAACATGTGCCAGAGAGAGAATTTTATGCTTAACCGATGACGCATGTTCACTTATATTGATTTCACTTATTATGTGAAGGAAATGGAGCGATTATCCTTTTTTCAGTAAATCACATTATTTTTCTTTTACAGGCAATATAATTGTGAAAGTGCTCCCTTTTGTTACCTCACTTTTAACTTTTATTTCTCCACTATGCATCTCAACTAAATTTTTGACTATTGTCAGGCCTAATCCTGACCCGCCGTACATTCTGGAAAGTGAAGAATCAACCTGTTTGAAGGGCTCAAAAATTATTTGTTGTCTATCTTCCGGAATTCCAATACCATCATCTCCAACGGAAATTCTGATTGTGTTTCCTGATTTGTTTGCCACAACCTCTATGTGTCCATTCTCGGGAGTAAATTTCAGGGCATTGTTTACAAGATTATAGAGAATTTGCTTGAACTTTATTTTATCTGCATATATATGCAGGTCCGCAGGTTCGGCTGAGAATTCCACGGATATGTTTTTGGAAGTCGCGAATGGAGTTGCGATATTTTTTACATCTTCAAAAATGTCTGCAACATGTACAATTTCAAATGATAATGAAATGTCTCGGGATTCGATTCTGGAAATATCGAGAATATCATTGATCAAATTAAGAAGGTGGTTTCCACTTCTTGAAATATTTTTCAGGTACCTCAATTGCCTTTCATTAAGGGGACCAAAGATCTGGGTAAGCAACATATCAGAATAGCCTATTACTGAATTGAGAGGCGTTCTCAACTCATGGCTCACTGTTGCGAGGAACTCACTTTTGGTCCGGTTAGCCTCTTCCGCATGGATTTTCGCATCAATAAGGGCTTTTTCTGCCTCCGCCTTTTCAGTAACGTCTCTGAAACTCCATACGCGCCCTTTAATTATTCCATTGTTCATGAGTGGAGTCGATAAGCTTTCAAATACCCTCCCATCTTTAAAATAAATATAAAACGTATTTGTTTCTTTTGAGCGGTAAAGGGCCTGGATCTTTGATAAATATTCTTTAGAACATTTTACCTGGTCTGAATAGAAAGAAAGTAATTCGTCGTAATTTTTCATGTTAGCCAGGGCTTCGGGTATTCTCCACATTTTAACAAACTTTGAATTTGAAAAAAGGATTTTGTGGTTATTGTCGACAACAAAAATACCATCAACAGTTGATTCAAAAGTTGATTTCAAAATAGTGTCTATATGTTGAATCTCTATTGAAGCTCGCTTTTGCTGAATTGCCAGTGCATAAATTGCAGCAACCTTTCTGATAGCTTCAAATTCGGAATCGGAATACCCCTGGTTTGAATTTGCAAGGGATATCTGTCCCATGATTTCATTTCCAACTACTGCAGGAAAACTTAAGAAATTGTTCAGTTTTATGTGCCCTTCAGGGGCTCCTCCTGAACCCGGGTGCATCTCCGGAGAATTTGTATAAAAGCCTTTTTTTGTGTTTAAAGCGTGGCCGAATAATTTGGTATAAAGGCCATCCGGCCCTCTTGGAAAAGAGATTTTTTTATCGTTTTCATTAATGCTGCAACTTTCCATCATCCTGGTCAGAGTATGACATACGTTGTCGCCGGTTTCGGGGTCAATGGAAGAAACATATCCGTGGTCACTTCCGGTCAGCTCCTGAGAGGCTGAAAGGACAAGGTTTGCAATTGTTTCAATGGAATTATTCGGGTCTATAAGGGCGTCTGCCAGTTCTGCAAGGGACCTGTTGACATCCAGCTCCCATTTCAGTTTTTTCACATTATTTTTGTATTCCGTAATGTCCATGGAAAAAACAGCAATGTGGGATATCTGATTAGAATAATCATAAACAGGGTAAAAGTTGTGCTGAAAATAGTTTCCTTCATTCATGTCTTCAAACTTCAACGCTTTTCCTTCAGCTAAAACGGTATCAAACTTTTGTTTTCTGCTGCTCATAATTTTTTCAGGAAGAAGGTCATATATGTTACATCCTATGCATTTTTGTGATGTGGTGTTTAGCTTCTTAGCAGTGGATTCATTTATCTGAACAATTGTGCCGTCCGGTTCCATGAGAAACGCATATTCTGTAATAGCATCTATCATTGAGCGCAAAAGCTTTTCATTTTCGAGAGCTTTTCTTTCGGCTTTCTTCTGTGCTGTGATATCCTTGAAAGCACAATGTGTCTGCTTGAAACTGCCATCCTCGTTATATGCTATTTTTCCGTCAATAACGATATTTATTCTTTTGCCGTCTTTCCTTACAGCTTCATATTCAACCCCATGTATCTCTCCATGGGAATTGAATTTGTCCAAATTATTTTTGAATTTTTCAGCATCCTCAGGTGTAAGGAAGTCTTTGAAACATTTTCCAATTACTTCTTCGTAGGAATAACCGAGGGTTTCAAGCCAGGTATTATTAACATCAATGAAATATCCATTTTCGTCCAGGGAGTGATAGCTCAGTGGAGCTTGCTGGAAAAGGATCTCGAATCTGTTTTCAGCTTCATGAAGTGCTCTTTCTGTCCAGATAGCCTGGATTTTTTTGGAAACATGGGCAGTAATCGTTTCTATGGCAGACACATAATGAACTTTTTGCCCTTCTGGCACCAGAATGGAAATTCCACCAAAAATATTCTTTTCGTTAGAAAAGCCAATAACCTGAATGGAGCCGATGTTGAGATTCTTTTCAATTTGTTTACAGGAATAGTATGGCACTTTTTTTGCCAGCAAAGCATAAAGGCCATCTTTGAAATGTTCAAGTTTGCCGCTTTTAAAGAGCTGGAGGTTTAATTCCATATCTTTCGGCCTGAAAGATACGTCCTCAAGGCCCCTGTCAGGGATACCGGCAACCTTTTCTGTTATGCTCTCAAGCCCTGGCGCTGCTCTTATCCTTACAGCGTTTATGCTGCTATCATAGAGTGATACAATAACATAGCAGTCCTTATTCAATTTGTGAACGGCTTCCCCAACTAACTTACATATCCTGTCGGTGTCTTCGACCTGATAGGTTTCGATTAAAATGTCGTTAATGAGCTGAAGTTCATTTAAACGTTCATTATAATCAAATGTATTTGAACCACTTTCAGGTGATTCGTTATTAAAGGTTTCATCGTGGCCGTTCATCCTATATTTATCTCTTCAGTTTTTATATATAAATATTCTTATTCAGTTAAAAAACGCTTTAAAATACTTTTTATCAAGATATGGCCATTATTTTAGCTTAATTTCATAAATATATTAACTATTTTGTTTTTCTTCAAAATATATCCTCAATTAAAAGGTTAATTATCACAAAAATCTAATTAAAGATATATTTTATACCTGAATAATTCAAATGTTGATTAAAATTTTAAGAATTAAAGTTAGCTGAGGCTAGAGCGCGGGACCTTATAGACTATGTCAATTTTATAAAATAAAGGTAGAAATCAGTTAAATATATATTCATCCAGATATAAAATATAGGTGTTCATGCAAAACAGGATCATCTATGGAATTGATATCGCCCGGGGTTCCCCAAGGGCAAAGGAACTTCCTCGCTATGCTCTGGCTATCCTGAAGGACGGAGAAGTTTCCCATCAGAGTATGCTCCGCCGCCAGAAAATCTTTAATTTGATCCAGAGGGACAGGCCGGAGATAATAGCCGTTGACAATATTTTCGAGCTTGCAGCTGACAGAAACGAGCTCCTTTCACTTATGGAACGCCTGCCTGATGGGGTAAAACTCGTTCAGGTCACAGGCGGGCTTCACCCGGAACCTCTGGTCAGGATTGCGCGGAAGCAAGGGCTTTTCTTTGACCCCAAAAACCCTAATGACGAAGCTGAAACCTGTGCCCGGCTTGCAGACCTGGGGGTTGGGCATGAGGTTTCTCTTTTTGAAGATATTACGAGAATTAAGGTCAGCAGAGCCCGTTCCCTCGGACGGGGAGGCTGGAGCCAGAACCGGTACGCAAGAAAAGTGCACGGAGCCGTGCTTCAGAGGAGTCGGGAAATTGAAAATACCCTCAAGGACCTTTCACGGGAAAAAGGTATCAGGTTCGATGCCGTAAATATAAAGGGGTTCGGAGGCTATGTGAGGTCCGAATTTACAGTCTATGCAAAGCGTGGAGAGATTCCAATACATCCTATGGCAAGCAGCGATGCGCAGGTAAGTGTGAGAAGTGTCGAACGCGATAAAATCCGGTATGTTCCCCTGAAGCCGAAGAACCCCGGGCGTAAATTCACTATCGTGGGGCTCGATCCTGGTACTACCGTGGGCATAGCTATTCTTTCTCTTGATGGAGATCTCCTCTATTTGAAAAGCTTCAGGGGAATAGCTCCTGATGAAGTTGTCAAGCTTATTGCCGAATATGGAAAACCTGCAGTAATTGCAAGCGATGTCACTCCAATGCCCGGCTCGGTTGAAAAAATCAGGAGGAGCTTTAACGCAGTCCCTGCAAGCCCTGGAATTGAAGTCTCTGCCGAAGAAAAAATTGCGCTTGGAAAAACCTTCGGCTACTCCAATGACCACGAAAGGGATGCATTAACTGCAGCTCTTCTCACTTACAGGAGCTACAAGAACGTCTTTACGCGAATTGAAAAGAAAGCTCCGGAAAATGCAGACCTTGAGCTGATAAAACTTCATGTAATCCGCGGAGACTCAATAGAAGCTGCGATCGAAAAAGTCCGGGCTGCATCGATTGCTCCTGAAAAGCCAGGGGCAAGGACTGCTCCTGAAAAACCCGAGGAAAGGGTAGTTGACGAATCTCTCCTGAAAGTGAGAGAGACTGTCCAGAGGCAGGGAGAACAGATTCAGAACCTGCAGGATTATGTAGAAGAATTAAAACAGTCACTTATTGCAAAAGACAGGAAAATCTCAAAGCTTGAGTCAAGGTTGAAAGGCTTCAAAAAGGAAGCTTACGGCGAAGTCCGGAAATCAAAAGAGGTTCAGATCCGGGACAGCACCATAGAGAACCTGAAAAAAGAGCTCAGCAATAAAAATAAAACCGTAAAAGAACTCAGGCGCAGGAGCAACAAACTGCGTAAAATCCAGAAAATGGAAATTCGCGGCGAAGGCACTCCTGTAAAGGTTATTGCAGCTTTTACAAAGGAATCAATTGCCGAAACAAAAGAAAAATACGGGCTCAAGCCAGAAGATGTGGTTTTCCTGGAAAATCCAAGCGGAGGCGGTGCTGCAACAGCCCAGATCCTTGTGGAAGCAAAAGTTCGGGCAGTACTTATCCCGGAAGATATTTCGCATGCAGCAGAAGAGACTTTTTTCAAGGGGGACGTGCCGGTTTTAAGGGGCATCCCGCTTGAAAGGGCTGAAGACTTTGCAATGGCTGAGCCAGAAGGCCTCAAAGCTGCAATTGATGCCTGGGAAAAAGAAGCCGAGGCAAAGCGCCACAAAGCCAAGGAAGACGAATTGCAGAGCCTCTTTGAAGAGTACAGAAGTGAGAGGCGGAGGGGCCTTGTTTAAGGCTCTTCTGATCTTAGTTCCAATTTTTCAGTAAACAGCACCACGATTTATTTTCTGTCAAAGAAGACATTTTTCCCGGTCACACTCAGCGGAATTCCAAAAACAACATCTGCATCCAGCAAGCCTGAGACCCTTGCTGCTGCGCCAACTGAGTACATGACCCTGTTGTCAATGCAGAAGTCTTTGGCTTTTGCAGCAGCTGCGCCTACAGCAATCCCGAGGTCTGCATACTTGAGCATACAGTTTGGGCCGTTGAACTCGGTTTCCACCTTCTTTGCGTTGAGCATCTCTTTGCAGGTAGCAAAACCACAGGCTCCACAGTTTAAGCCTGCTGCCCCGCTGGCTTTGACTCCTATGAGGACAGTAACCCCTGCGTTTCTGAGGTTTCCGGCATCTCTTTTGAGGAAAGCAAAGCCTTCGCCTTTTTCTTCCGCCAGCTTTTCCATTGTCGAGGCAAGGATTTCAATATCATCTTTTTCAACAAGGGCAGTTATTATGTCGTCCACTCCTTTGGCTTTCGGGGCAGTCCGTGCAGCCAGGAGGATGCTCTTTGCAAGTGTCTCAAGGACTTCGGATTCAGGATTGAGGATCATATTCAGGTAATTGGAACTTGCAAAGCTTAAGCATTTCGCAGGCTTCGTAAGAAGCCTCATCCATGTCTTATCCTTCTCCATACCTTATTCTCATCCATGTCTTATCCTTCTCCATACCTTATCCTCATCCATGTTTTATCCTTTCCTCTCTTTCTTTCCTCCTTTTCCTTTTTCTCACTCAAAAACTGAAGGATTCCCCGTTTGCGGGTGCATAAGCTTCTACGCCGATTTCCTCTGAAATCCACTGTGCAAAAGCTTCCGTTTTTTCTCCGTGCATGACAAAGACCCTTTCAGTGCCCTTTTTGCAGAAGTTTTTTACGAGCTGTTTAAGTTCCTGATCTCCGCAGTGGGCAGAAAAGTCGTACTGCTCGATTTTGGGCTTGAGGGCAAGGACATCCCCTCCTGTCTCGATGACTCCGTGTTTTAAGGCCAGCCGACCGTTTGTACCTTCGACCTGGTAGCCTGTGAGCAGGATTTTTGATTTCGTATCTTTGTAAAGCCGGCTTAGATAATACAGTGCAGGCCCCCCGTTCAGCATCCCGGCTGTAGTGACAATGACTGAAGGCTCTTTAAGGACGTACTCCCGATGCCTGTCTTTTACGGAACTCGCACGTCCGAAAGCCCTGTCAAGAAGGTCAGGATTTCTCAGATACTCAGGATATTTTTTGAGGATTTTGTACACCTCTCTGCCCATGCCGTCCACGTAAGCCCTGATTCCGTGGGCGTCAAGCAGCATCAGGATCTCCTGAGTCCTGCCTATTGCAAAGGCAGGGATAAGGGCAGTGCCTCCCCTCTCCAGGGTTTCACGGACAGATTCTATAAACCTTTCTTCGGTCTCTTTCCGCGGGATATGCTCTTCCCCAAAGTACGTACTTTCAAGCACAAGGGTATCAGCCTCAGGAAACTTTTCTGCCCCCGGGACAAGCCTTGTCTCCTGCAGGCTGAAATCTCCTGTATAAAAGAGACTTTCTCCGGATTCGGACTCAAGGTGGATTCCCGAAGCTCCGGGGATATGGCCTGCGTTGTAGAAGCAGGCACTGTATCCGTGAGTTTTGAATGTTTCTCCATAATCTTTTCGCCAGGTAAGCTGGTTAAGCCTTTGAAGGTCATTTGGGTCAAAAGGAGCTACACCCGAAAGGGTGGTTTCTGCAAGCTTGAGGGTATCTCTCCCGAGAAGGCTGGTAAACTCTGCTGTTGGCGGAGTCATGAAAACTTCAGGGCTCAGGTACATCAGGTTAGGGACAGCTCCGCAGTGGTCCAGATGCCCGTGTGAAACAAGCACTGCTTTCGGTTCGATGTCATTCTGGGGATATTCGGGTACATCTCCAGCCTTTATACCGTAATCAAGCAGAATCTCCCCGTTAACAAGCAAACCCGAACGTCCTACTTCTCTGCATCCGCCTTTAAAGCTAAGCTCCAGAACAAACACTCCTTAAATTTTTTTATACCTTAATTTCTCTAATAAGCTTTTCAAAAAGCCATTTGAAATAACTCTGGCTTTACAGACCTTATAAGTTATGATACGACAGCTTAAAACTTAAAGGTACAGTAACTTAAAGGGACTTGAAATATATTTAAAATCAGTAATGAAACGTGGTGTGGTTCTGATCAATTGATTGATATTGTCCCGCATACCCGAAGATAGTATATTTTGGTTTTCTACCTCCGTGCCGCGCAGGGTTTTAGCCGGCCCGCCATTAGCTAAGAAAAAACAATAGCTGAAAATGTAACACAACTAAAAGAAACTGAATACTATGGAGAAACGGCCAGCTGGCATGAGAAATGATTCTTTGACCCCACAGACCGTTTTTCAATTTACAGGTAAATATAAGCGCTCCCACCAGCTTGTCTGGCAGCTCTTCCCAAAAAGAAGAAAGAATTAAAAGGAAAAAAAATTAAAAGGAAAAAAAATTAAAAGGAAGAAATAAGAAGGAAAATACAGTAAAAAGCAGACTTGAGAAAGAGTATTTTTCAGGTCGAACTTAATTCTGTTTTGTTTTCATTTTGCCGATTTTTTCTGCCGCGTCCAATTTTGTCTATTTCCTGTAGTTTTTAGTTGTTGGTCTTTTTACGTCTTTGTTTGCAAGACCGCTCTCCTGCGTCGAGAGTTCTTCTAAATCTTACTTTAAGGCCGTCTAAGTCGCTTTTAAAATCTCTTTTATGGATTAATCTGGCTCTGCTCCGAAAATCAATCCTGAAAGTTGTGAGTAAATCATAAATTCTCAGCAGGAAACCCGTTAAATCTTTAGATTTAGCGGGTAGTTGACAGTTACTCACTTTTCTACGGTCTCACACACTTATATTTAAAATGAGGTGAGTATATTATTATAGGGCATTTAGAGCTTACACACTTGAATATATTATTTGTTTAGAAATCAGTGAAAGTTATTAGGCCATTATAGGTGTTTTGAGTTCTTTATGCTTGTATTTTACTGCAATTTTTCATGGACGTTGAATGCGAGTTGAATGCGAGTTTAAATCTGTAATGGAGAACAATACATGACAAGCGATTTATACCGAAATATAGTGATTGCAACAGACGGGTCCGCGAATACCCGGAGGGCTATTTCTTACGGTATTGAGATTGCAAAACTTAGCGGAGCCACTGTCCATGCCCTTCACGTAGTAAATACATCCTCTACAATTTCTGAAAATTGGACTGCTGGCAAAGAAACAATCTACAAAATAATGAGGTGTGATGGGGAGAAAGTAGTATCTAAAATTAAGCAGATTGGAGAGGACTCAGGGGTGGAGGTAAGAGAGGTCCTTTTAGATGGGTGCCCAAGTGATGAAATTATCTATTTTGCAGAAAATAATAACGTGGACCTGATAGTAATGGGTACACTCGGAAAAACAGGACTCGAAAAATTTCTGATGGGAAGTGTTGCAGAAAAAGTAGTAAGAGGTTCAAAGGTCCCTGTAATGGTCATACGGACTGGAAAACAAAGCTGAAACTTTCCGTCAATTACAATTGTCAATTACAATATACACTATTTTTTAGTTTTCCAACTACTAACTACTTTAAGAACAGCATTCGATATACCTGCAAAAACAGCAATAACAATTGACACCTTAAACCAAAATGTCGCTCCACCCTTAGACATACGCAACATATGGATACACAACTATAAAAAATCAGGTATTATATTATTAGATATATATTATATAAGCAGAAGAAAAAAGAAAAGAGAACATGGAGGGGATAAATTTTCTCTTTTCTTATCAAAAGAGTATTTTTTCAATCATTTAAAAAACTTTTGGGAGTTTTTGTTACATTGTCCTGATGCTCCAGAAACTCAAAACATAGTTAAAAAACTGTAAAATTGTCTTTTAGTTGGTCGGATACTCGGAAAAATACTTAGAGTTACTTCAAATACTCTGAAAATAGGAACGATTTTAGTCACTTTTATACGTTTTTAGAGCATTTGCATGGAAAATTTCACAAAGAATACATGAGAAAATCAAATCCCGTGGAGACCGGAAAGTGTAAAAGAATCAGTTTGTAGCAATAGAAAAACAAATTCAGAAATACCCAGAAACAGGCTTTCTCAAAACTACATTTGATTCTACAATTTTTTTGGAATATTCCGCTATAATGTCAAACTATTCGTAAATTTCAGACTAATTCCCGATATGAAATTAAAGTCAACATTATATTATTCAATTGTAGAAATGGATCGAGTTTTGAGACGGCTTGGAAAACCATTTTTAATTTTCGGATATTCGAGAATGTAAAAAATGGCTTATCGATAAGATAAGATAGGGAAAACTGAGTTAACTATGCTCTTTTTATTTTCCTTTTCCTTTCTTATCTTGTTTCTTATCTTGTTTCTTTTCCGGTTCTTTTATTTTGTCTTTTGATTCCTTAACTTCCTCAACTGGTTTTTTAATCTTGTCGTTCGTTTCTTTATCCATCTTTTCGCGTTTTGCTGCCTTCTGTTTCTTGGTTGCCAAGTTATAAAACCTCTGGATAACATTTTTACAAATTAACAATTATAGAGGAGTCTTGCACTATAAATATGTTTATCTTTTCTTTAATCCGTAGTAAGACTTCTCTACATCCTTTTTATACTGGCCCTAAAGATACTCTCTTTACCCAGAAAACAGCTTTTGAATTCACAGGTCGATATAGTTGCTTCCGCCAGCTCTGGCGGCTCTTCACAAAAAGCAGAAAGAATTGAGACGGAAAAAAGAAGGAAAAGAAGAGGGAAATAAAAAAGAGAAAAGGCTTAAAAAAACGGTAAAAGGCAATCAATTCTGGTTATCCTCTTATCTTTCTCTTTTTTTGCGGGAAAGGCCTCTCTCCTTCGTTGAGCGTGACAAAAATAATTCAATAAAGCTAACATGGTTGTTTGGATCAGAGTTCAGGAACTGGCAAGTGTACGCTGCAAGCGCACACCAAAACTCTGTGTTAAAACCCAAAAGATAATGACAGGGTCAATTTTACGTTCACATACTATGAGACCAGTTTCTTTGGCAGTTTGTCTTAACCACTCTTCGGGAAACATTTCCCGAAGAGAGTCTTCAAGAGTAGGTGGGGGACGAGGACACATAAATACAGAGGGAGTTGGAAATTATTATAAAAACATGTGCAATAGATCTAATTTAATGCTTCACCGATGACGGATGAACTTCAATTATCAATTCATGTTTTATCCTAATATTTGTCTTGTCGACTTGTTTAAAACATCTACAACAAAGTCCATATCTTCCTGCTCAATGATGAGTGGTGGATTAAAATACAGCACATCTCCAAGGGGCCGGAGCAAAACTCCGCTTTTTAAGGCTTCTTTATAAATTTGGTATCCTAAGCGCTGTTTACTGTCAAAAGGCTCTTTTGTTTTTTTGTCCTTTACGAGCTCTATGGCGTTAATCAGCCCTATACTGCGGATATCTCCCGCAAATTCATAATCTTCAAGCTTTTCCCTAATCAGTTTATTAAAATAAACTGCATTGGATTTCGCTTTTTGCAAAATATGGCTATCCTCCATGATTTTTAAAACTTCCAATGCTGCAGAACAAGCAAGAGGATTGCCGCAGTAAGTGTGGCTGTGCATAAACGCTCTGCTCTCATTATAGTCGGCATAAAAGGCATTGTAAATTTCGTCAGTGACAGCTGCCAGAGCCATTGGCATATAACCGCCTGTCAATCCTTTTGACATGCACATAATATCAGGAGAGATTTCTGCGTGTTCACAGGCAAACATCTTTCCTGTACGGCCATAGCCGACTGCTATTTCATCTGCAATCAGGTGAATATTATGAGCATCACAACATGCTCTCAGTTTTTTTAAGTAGATAGGCGGATATATTTTCATTCCTGCTGCCGCTTGCACAAGAGGCTCCACAACAAAAGCGCAGGTTTCTGCTCCGTGCTCATCAAATGCCTTCTGTGCCTTTTCAAAACATTCCGCATTGCAGTTTTCCCTGTATTTTCCATATTTACAGCGGTAACAGTCAGGACCTTCTACACGAATAATATCCAGCAGCATAGGCTTGTAAATCTCAGAGTACAAATCCACGCCGCTCACTGATAGAGAACCCAGTGTTTCCCCATGATAAGCGTCAGAAAGTGCCATGAACTTCTTTTTTTGAGGGTTGCCTGTCTGATAATGATACTGAAAGCTCATCTTCATTGCCGCTTCTATTGCAGATGAGCCATTATCTGTAAAAAATAACTTTGTAAGACCTTTTGGTACTATTTGTGATAGTTTCTCACAAAGCTCAATGGCGGGCATATGGGAAAAATTCGCAAAGATAACATGTTCTAATCTATCTATCTGGTGCTTTACAGCATTATTGATCCTTTCGTTGCAGTGACCCAGAAGATTACACCACCAGGAACTGACCACATCAGCATACCTTTTTCCCTCTGTATCATACAAATACAGTCCCTTTGCATGGTTAATAATGATTGGCGGCAATTCTTCATAATCTTTCATCTGTGAACAGGGGTGCCAGATGTACTTTAAATCTTTTTGTACTAAATCCATCACTAAATCTCCTTAAATAAATCCGTAAGCACTTGCAAGGGTATTGCTAAATCATTGGAATTTTTAGGTACACAGGCAATTACAGGTGTTTCAGTCAGCTGTTCGATTTGGAATTTGTTATCAACATGAAGAAAATTATCTTCCATGTATCCGTTTAAAATAATTCCTTTTACTGCAATTCCTGATTGCTTTGCATATTCAATCGTCAAAACAGTACTGTTAATAGTTCCTAGGGAAGAGGGGGCAACAATGAGCACATCCAAATTAAGCCTTTTTATCACATCAGTCAGCATAATTGTTTGCTCATCCCTGCGCAGAGGACAAATAATCCCCCCGCTTCCCTCTACAGTGACGTAGTCAAATCTTGTTTTCATCTGCTCAAAATCTGCATCAATGACATTCATTTCAATTGGGAGTTTTTCTATTTGAGCCGCCAGATGAGGGGATACAGCCGTTTCATAAATATAAGATACCAGGCTTTCAGGGCCATCAGTAATTCCCGAAACTTCGCAGACATACTTTGCATCGCCTGCAACAAGTTTCCCTTTTATCTTTTCTGCACCGCTCAAAGCCGCCTTATAGTATCCTGCGTTTAATCCATTTTCACGAAGTTTTTTTACGATCAGTGCAGTTGTAAAGGTTTTCCCAACATCCGTACCTGTGCCAGTGATAAATAGCCCTTTACTCAAAGCATCTTCACCTCAAATATTTTCCGAACACTTTCCATTTTTTGCGTTTATAATTGTACAAATGTCAAAGGCATTGCCACAGAAATACTGGCGCAATTCATTTGAGGCTCTGCTTAGTTTCTCCAAATCAGCCCTAATCAATTTTCTTGCATCTTCTTTTTTAATTTGAAATCCATTTATTATTTTGTTTTTAATTTGTTGTATCATAAAGTATTAACCTCTTTTCATAGCCGGAAACAGTTGTTTTGCAAGAGTTGCACTTGCAAAGCAGAGAAAAATATCACCGGGAACTGCAAGAATAAAGCAGTATAAAATTAAGCTCCACACACCAATATGTGAATCTAGATAATAGTTGGATATCAGGTAGCAGTAAGCCATACCAAAAGCATAAACAATGCCAAGGTTTGCAAAGCTTGCTAAAACAAGTCTTTTATATGAAGGGGAATTTGTTTGTTCGATTATGTAGCCTGAAATAAAGCTTCCTGCAAGAAATCCAATGAGATAACCAAATGTGGGATGAAATACATACCATATTCCACCTCCACTTACAAATACGGGCAGTCCTACTAAGCCGATAGCGATGTAAAGCCCAACAGAAATTGCTCCAAGCCTCCTTCCTAGAAGCAGACCTGCCAAATTGGTAAACAAAAACTGTAGCGTAAAGGGGACTACAGGCACCGGTATTTTTATAAAAGCACCTGCTGCAATAAGTGAAGAAAAGAGTGAGCAAAAAACAAGTTCTTTTGATTGCAACGTTTTTTCAGTTTTCATCTCTCATACTCCCTATCGTTATTTCACCTGATTGTAACGCGTATATCTCTCCCTCTTCGTTTTGTACAATCAAGCTGCCAATTTCATTAATATCGATGGCTCTGCCACTGTGTCTTTTGCCATTCTGATAATAATTAATGTCTTTTCCCAAAACCATTGAACGTGCTTTATACTCGCTTATAAAGCTTTTATCCTCAAGCTGGGTATATAAATCCAGAAGCTCATTGATTATTTCTGCAGCAAGCTGATTTCGATAGATATTTTTTGGGAACAAAGAAGTTGCAATCCCACGTAACTCCGGTGGAAATTGTTCTTTCTCTGTTTTCACATTGATTCCAATACCAACAATGACATTTTCTACAGTATCACTTTCAAAATCGCTAACCGCCTCTGTAAGTATTCCACAAATTTTCTTTTCATTTAATAAAATATCATTAACCCATTTTATTTTTGGTTCTTCACCAGTCAACTTCTCTATCACTCTACATACGGCTACGGCTGACGCAATAGTGATTAGAATAGCATTTGAAGTTTTCATTTTGGGACACAGGATAATACTCATGTAAATGCCTGTTTTGGCTGGAGAAAAAAAGCTTTTACCAAGTCTGCCCCTACCTTCCCTCTGTTCTTCCGCAAGAATAACCGCTCCCTGTTCTACACCGCCAATTGCCATCTTTTTTGCTTCAACATTTGTTGATGAAAGGGATTGGTATACAGTAATTGAATTTTTTTTATATTTTGGATTCAGGAATATTTCAATGCCCTCAGGAGACAACAAATCATTGTCAACAGATAGCTGATAGCCTTTATTTGTTGTAGCATTAACGGAGTATCCCTCCTCTTTCAATGCTTGGATTGCTTTCCAAATCGCAGATCTTGAAACAGATAGTTTGTTTGCAAGCTCCTGCCCGGATACAGCAGTATTTCTGTTTTCCTCCAAAATTCTAAGAACTTCACTTTTTAAAGACATTATTTTGTTTCCAATCTTAATTTATTATAATAATCAAATGAGCTGATTGTCAACTTAATTTGCAGAATAGGTTTATAATTATTTTGTTTGGATGATAGTCATTACCGGGTAAATCACAAAAAACTCAGGAATTTTCATAAGGAATGAACCAGGATTTTCTCATAAGCTTTAGGGCCCTTCTAAATCTGTGTTAGAGATAAGGATATAGAATGCTTATTTTGGGTAATAGATATGCATTTAGAATCTCCCCAATAAAAGTAAATCCTAAAAATCAATTATTTAGAAAAATAATTCATAATAATCATTAAAATCAATAAATAATCAATATAAAATCTGTATTTGATCACAATTTATGTTTATTTATAACTGCGGCTTCTGATATCATTTTCACCCATACAAAATTCAATGATAAAAGCAAGGAAATGGAGATATATTTAATTGGGTAAATAAGGTTTAATAGCCCTTAAAAAGCTAATCGTTTTTTGAGGGGTCTAATAAGCTTCAATATCATATTTTCAAGAATGTTTTCATATTCTTTGCAGCCTTTCCATTTATGGAGACTCTTGGGGTTGTTTTTCTTTGAAAAAGTAGTAGAAGGAGATTTACTACTGTTACAAGTGTTTTGATTTATATGAACTTCTAAAGCTTGTAGCATCTCGCGAAGCTCTTTTATTTGGGCTCGCAGGTTGGTTCAGGCTATGAAAACTAATATAGTTGTACGATTCCATAATCAGAATTACTTTTTGCCCAAAACAATTTATTCAGCAGAAAGCTAGACACAAAAAACCAAATAAAAATAAAAAAGCCTATTTGAGGACCGTTTTCACAAGTCCTCAACTGTGCTGCCGCATGAAATCTGCCAGTTCTTAATCTTCTTTACGGTGACCTTTATAAGCTTCGCAAGCTCAATTGCATCGGCTTCTATCAGGGCTTCTATGCTGTTTATTCCTGCTTCTTCGAGTTTTCCTGCGGTTGCTTTTCCCACGCCTTCGATATCCTTGATGGATTTCGGTCTTTCCTTTTTCGGCTGCTGGGCCTGCTCTTCCTTCTGGGTTTTCTGCCACTCGATGAAATTACACTGCGGGCAGCCAAGGTCCCAGGCTCGTTTTCCCTGATTGATTATGCGGATATGGTGCAGTCCGTGAGTCTCGCAGGACTTATCGGTGACAATGATCTGCCCGCTCTTTGGCAGGGGCAGGGAGAAAGTGCAATTAGGGTAATTGCTGCAGCCTATGAAACGACTTCCCCTCTTCGAACGGCGGATCATCAGGTCGTTTCCGCATGCTGAGCAGGTGCCTATTATTTTATCTTCCCTGAGGCCTGCCTGCAGGGACTCTATGATATTATCCCTGTTTTTGTCGAGTTCCGAAAAGACCTGCTTCAGAATCTCCCGGGACTCTTCAAGGACAGCCTCCTCCTTGATTTTGCCCTCTGCAATCAGGTCCATATTCTCTTCAAGCAGCTTTGTCATGTCCGGTTTTGTAATCGTAGGGGAATACTTCTCAAGGGTATCCATTACGGCAAAAGAAGTATTTGTGGGCTGTACCGGGTTTCCGTGGATATAAGCCCTGGAATAAAGCTTACTTATGATCTCGTGTCTGGTAGCCTTTGTGCCGAGCCCCAGCTCTTCCATTATATTGATTAGCCTGCCCTGCCCGTAACGTCCAGGAGGCTGGGTTTCCTTGTCCAGCATCTCTTTCTTTATTACTTTCAGGGAATCTCCTTCCCTGAGTTCCGGAAATAGCCTGTCTTCAGGGGCATTGTAGGGATAATACCAGCGCCAGCCGTGTTCCAGCAGCCTTGCTCCGTTTGCCCTGAACTCTTCCTCCTCGATATCGAGTCTCAGGCGCAGAGTCTCCCAGGTGCTCGGTCCGGCAAAGGTTGCAAAAAAGCGCCTGACCACAAGCTCGTAGACTTTCCATTCCTCTTCTTTCAGGTCAGTTTTCTTTGCAAGGGATGCCGGATAGATAGGAGGGTGGTCTGTTGTTTCTTTTTTCCCGCGCGTGGGGACAAGTTCGGCTTTCTCAAGCAGGGCGTTTGCATACTCCTTAAAAGGCCCTTCCTTAAAAATCTCAATTTGAGCCCTCAAATCCAGAGTATCGGGATAAACCGTATTGTCTGTCCTTGGGTATGAAATGTATCCGTTAGTATAAAGGGATTCAGCTATGCGCATAGCATTTGAGGGGCTGAGCCCTATAGAGTTTGCCGCGTTGATAAAGCCTGTAGTATTAAATGGGGTAGGGGGCTGGTCGACCTTTGTCCCTTTTTCTATTTCCTTTACTTCCGCTTTTTTCCCCAGTTTTTTGAACACCTTTGCAGCTTCCTCTTTGTCCAGGAAGCGGCGAGTTGAGTGCTGGGCGGAAAAGGTTTCTTTTGATGCGGTTTCAAGTTCAGCGTGGATCTCCCAGTAAGGAGTCGGGACAAATAGATTCCTTTCCTTTTCCCTGTCAACAATAAGTGAGAGGGTCGGCGACTGCACCCTTCCTACCGAGAGGAACATTTTCCCAAGCCTGCCAGCTGACAGGGAAATATAACGGGTAAGGGCTGCGCCCCAGACCAGGTCAATGACCTGCCTTGAATGCCCGGCGTCTGCAAGATTAAAATCAACGTTTGTGGGATTTGCAAAAGCGGCTTCGATTGCTTTCGGGGTTATTGCACTGTAGCGGACCCTGTCAAAAGGGATATCCGGATTTACCTTTTTTATGATATTGAGGGCTTCGACTCCTATCAGTTCTCCTTCCCGGTCGTAGTCAGTTCCAATCGTGACCCTTTCTGCTTCTTTTCCCAAGCTCTTTAAAGCAGTCACTATCTTCCGGTTAATTGGAGTTGTTGTAATCTCGGCGTCGACCAGGGCTCTGGCATCAACTTTCTGCCAGTTGTTATACTCTTTTGGAAAATCAATCCCGACAATATGGCCGGAAAGCCCTACCACTGCAGTCTCCTGCCTGGTTTCGCCGGATCCGATCTCGTACCGGTATACATCTACTCCGCTGACTCTTTCCTTCTTAGGACTTTTTGGAGCCAGAATCGCAGCTATCCTCCTTGCTGCTATATTTTTTTCCGTTACGATAAGGTGCATTTAAAACTCCGGTATAACTTTTCTTGTAAGTACAGCTTTCATTACATTTTGTGGAGGAATGCTGGCGTACCCCTAAATTTATGCCAGTCTGAGTCGAAGCCTGCCTCCTAATTCTTGAAGTTTCCTTTTGCAATATATATTTTTGGATCAAATCTCTAAATATTCTGATATCCGTAATTATAATCAGGTTCAGGTATTCCTGATTTACCTGTTTTTCCTTTTTACCTGACTATTTTTACTTAAGGTTTTCACACTTCTTCTCTATACTTCTTCTCTATACCTCTTCTCTACACTTCTTCTCTATTTTCTTTTGTCCCTTCTTCAATGAGTCTGAAAGCAAGCTCTACAGCCTCCAGCGGGCTTTTTGCGCTCTCTGTGCCTTCGATTTTCCATCTGGACTCAAGCAATACCACCGGCTTTCCCATCTTCAGGCCAAGAGCTATTTCCGAAAGAGTCCCATATTCCCCGTTAACCGCAATAAGAGCATCCGAGGACTGGGATATAAGGGCATTTCTGGCATGCCCCATTCCGCTGAGAATGGCTATATCTATCCAGGGATTTGCTTCCTCCCGAAGTGCTCCGGGCAAAATTCCCAGGGTTATTCCTCCTTCCAATTTTGCTCCACAAGCTGCTGCTTCCATTACTCCTCCAAGGCCTCCGCAAAGAAGAACAGCTCCCTTTTTTGCAATCTCTTTTCCCACAGCTTCTGCAAGGGCTCTGGTCTCACTGCTACAGGTCCCGGCTCCTATAACCCCTATCTGCTTTCTTACTGACGGTTTCACTGTACATAACTCCTTTTAGCCCTTTTAATTGAGATCCGGTCAGATTGCGTTCCTTTATTTGAGTGGCTTCGGGATAATTGCTTTTCTCTCCGGGATAATTACTTTTCTCTTTTGCCTTTCGCTTAAATGTAGCCGCCTTCAGATGTAATGGCTCTGCATTTCCACAATTTCAGTGCTGTTTTTTGCGGTTGAATACTCTTCAAGCGGTTCCCTGTTCAGTTCAAGGAAGCTGTGCCCCCAGTTAAACTTGGACATGACTTTTTCGGCCTGCTCTTTATATCCAAAAATATACAGGGATGCTGCAAATGCCTCTGCAGAATTGAGTTTGAAGGGCCTTCCGAAGTTCACAGGATTGCCTGCAAGCAAATAGGGAAGAGCTCTGTGTTCAAGGTTCAGCTTTTCCAGTTCAGGAAAAACCCTTTCGACTTCTTCCCAGGAGCAGTCAAGTACAATAATCCCCTTTCCGGGGTTATCGGCAGGAGATAGGGCCTTTTCTGCCATAGGGTCGAGCAGAATCGCTGAACGAGGCAGCCTTGAAATCCTATCGTACATATGGGCAAGGTCAAAGCGAGCCATTTTTCTTCCTGTGCACTTTTTCGGGTCACACTGCCCGGCATGGTATATATAAAGGGGAATATCCCGGTTTTTTGTCGGATTCATCACTGATCCTCTGGAATATGGGATTCTATTTAAACAGTTTCCTTGTTACTTGTTTCTTTGTTTACCTGTTTTTCTCTTTTATATGTTTCTTTGTTTACCTATTTTTCTCTTTTATATGTTTTCTTGTTTACCTGTTTTTCTCATTTTCTTTGTGTGTGGGTACCGAGCCTTTATTCCCGGATAAAAGAGCCTTTATTTTGAGATTTAATAATAAGTTTGTTTATATCCGATGATTTGTATATAATTATATATATCACTGCTTCGTCTTCTGTCGAATGGGGAAAGGGAATTAATCTTAATCTTGATATTGAAATTAACATTGAAATTAACATTGAAATTAACATTGAAATTAACATTGAAATTAACATTGAATTTGAGATCCCAAAAGAATCCTGTCTTCATATGCTGCAGTGATAAATGAATAGTTATTTCAGCCTGCGTCATATCCGGGCTTTCAATGATGGAATTAGATGCACTCAATCAGCACCTTTTACAATGAGATTATTTGGGATTAATTAAGGGTAAGCTGTACAGATGTGAATTTCATTAATAAACTGCCCCGGAAAGAAGAAATTGCTCTTCTTTGTGGAGGGGGAAGGCTATCTTTTCTTTGACTCTGGCTATTCCTGAGTGTGCCGGAAATTATCCTGAAACAGGAATTTCCTGCTCGGGACGAGTGATGTCTCTTTAGCTGTGCTCACACCTGTATTCTGGTAGCGGGAATTATCGGTTGAAGCACTGAATAAATTGGGGAGATAAATTATATGGAACAACCAATTGATGTTATAGAACAGCCAATTGATGCTGGTAAAGGGATGGGGTATGAAATACTGCAGGCACCCTGGTGGGTAGTTCTTCTGGAAGGGGTTATCGCTATTATTGTTGGCTTATTTCTGTTATACAAACCTGCAGTAACCACTATCTATCTCTTACAGATCCTGGGGCTTTTCTGGCTGGCAGGGGGAATTCTTTCCGTTTTAGGGGCGTTTATATTCTCAGGGAATCGGTTATGGAAACTGCTTTCAGGTATCCTGGGCATTATTGCAGGAATCGTTATACTGATGTACCCTATTTTCAGCCCTTTCATAGTTCTCACATTCTTCGTTATTTTCATAGGAGCATGGGCTATTATCAATGGGGCTGTAAAACTTGTCTGGGGACTTAAGGGAGGAGGATGGGGAATGGGAATCCTTGGTATCCTGACCATAATTCTCGGCATACTCCTTCTAACCAACTCTCTGGCAGGAGCCCTGTTTCTCCCGTGGATATTCGGATTTTTCCTTATTGTCGGGGGAATGGGGGCAGTCATCGGAGGACTAAAAATGCGGACCTGAAGAAGGAGTTTTCGAGACAAAAATAAGGAGACAAAAATAAGGAGACAAAAACAAGGAGACAAAAATAAGGAGACAGGAATATGAAAAGACCTATCGGTGTTACTATTCTGACCTTTGTGGCTGTAGTTCTTGCGTTTTTAAACGGTATTGTAATGCTCCGGTTTCTTGGATTTTTACCCTTTCTGGGGCCTCTGGATATCCGTATTTTTAACCTATGGTATGCACTATTGTACCTGTCTCTTATACACATCTGACGCTGCCGACGAATAG